>WRDA01000025.1 GCA_009783675.1 Symbiobacteriaceae bacterium
CCTGTCCCCTGGTTAGTCAAAGGAGAAATAGTGAGAATGCCAAAAGACTCATCTAATTCGATGAGTTGTAGCAGATGAGCTATTGATGACAGATTCGTACTATTGCCAAAAATGCTCAGGGTCCCAGTCATTTCATAGATGATACTCGTCAGTGCAACATCCTCGGGTAACCAAGAGAGCAGGTGTTGCATTATCTCGGAATACAGAGTCTGATCGGCTTTAAGAGCAGCCATGAAGAATTGCCTTTCTTTTCGTATGGTTTCTTGAAGGTCATGGTTTTGCGTCTGACGTGCCTTTTCTTCGTTGACAGTTAAGAGCCCATGGACAGCAGTGATTTCACCCTCCACTGCCTTTATCTTCTCTCTGATTGGCATATATACAAGACAGCAGCCGATTATGCAAACTGCGATGAGCAGTGAGAAGGGAGATGAAGCTTTGTTTATCTGCTTTTCAGAAATAAAATTCAGATCCATCTCAAACCTCCCTCAGAGCGAGACCAAGAGCAACAGAGAGACGTGGCGCTAACTGCAGAACCTCTTTGCTTATCTGTGGGAAGTAATGGAGCAACAGTTCTTCTGCCACTATCTGCACTGTATCGCAGGTGATAATCCCCGCAGCGAGTAAATAGGCTTTTATCCCGGATAATGACTCAGCGTTCTCCTGACCGGTAATCAGCAGGAGCATAGTCTGTGGCTCATCTTCTTCAGGAGAAAGAGATAGCATTTCCCTCTGCAGATCCGCTTCAGAGAAGTTTTGTTGGCTTACCAGGTATCCTTCTCTGAAGCTGCTGCAGATATAGTTACCCTTGATCTCCTCGACGATCAGGCATGATCCGCCACTCAACAAAGGACTGACGGCACGATAAAGTGCTGTCGAACGCAGCTCCACTGTTTTAGGCACAATCCCCTCATCCCGAAGGGATTTCAGATGCTCCGCCAGCTCCTCACGCTGAAGAAAAACCGCAGTCAAGCTCTGCATATTATCTGTATTCCGGTGGGGAGCAGATAACCATCCTGTTACCCAGCTGTCATTGTACCAGGAAAATTGATAGGCGAGTTCAAACTGCACCGCGTTCGACAACTCGGAAGCAGGTAAAACAGGCATTTCTATCTGACGCAGGAGAACGACATCACCGCAACAAGCTGTATTAAGATGTCTGTCTGCCCATTGGTGTGGTATTAAACGCCTTAGCTTTTTTCTCTCGGAGGTGAGTAGACAGTCGGCATGGATCAACTTTGGGACGCCTCGTCTCCTTGAGATGCTTACCATACGTATTTCATTATCCATCAGATCGTAGCCAATGACTGTGCTTCGCACTTGATTGCGGATGAAATCGACAGTGGAGTTTAATATGACAAGCAGAGAGACAAAGATGAGCATGAATAAGCTCGGGATCTCCCACATGGGCCAACCTGTATAGCATATGACAGTAAAGATCAAGCTGCATACCAGAGATATCAGGAGTATCGTTTGCATGGCTCTCCCCCTCACCTATTCTCCCAATGACCCGGGCAGTACTATGGCAGTAATCTCCTCGATGGTCAGGGAGTATTGCGCAGCCATATTACAACCTCGCGCCTTTGTACGCGATCTGAATAGAGATCAGAACCGACCAGATTTAAAACCAGGAGCTCGCCTTTGCTATAGACCTCTAGTTCAACTTGAAATGACCCGATGTACGAGGCAACAGGATCGGGAGTACTGCCTGAGATCTGTTTGTGTTCATAGAAGACTTCGGTATCCAGCCTTAAATAATATATGTACCTGACAGGGCTTCCACCTTCCACTCTCTCGACTACCAGGCGATCAGAGAAGGTTGAACCATATGGAGGAGGTTCTACGGTAATCGATATACTCTGAGGTAGTTTTAGTTCGAGGTAGTTTTCCACTATGTTCAGAGACTGGCAGATAGAATTATCATTTACCATCGCGATGGAAACCTGCATCATCATCTGCTGCAGGGAAGCAATGCTCAGGCAGAGAATGCAGAGCAAAGCCATAACACACAGCATTTCTACGAAAGTAAAGCCTTCACGGTGATCTGGCAATTGCGATAACAAGTCCGGATCTCCTCTCTCCCCTGCTCAAATCCTCCCAAATAACCTCCAGACGAAACTCGCTTAAGTATATGCTACCAGACTCAACCGTACTAATGTCTCCTAAATAACATAAGGAGTATTTACAGTTATATTCAAGGAAGTGACCCTCCGCAGTTTCTGTAGCTACAGACTGAAGCAGCAGATCATCATGCTTACCAGCTCTGATCTCTTCAAGCATATTATGGAGGCATAACATTGCTGACCGCTCATGATTATCACCTAACCCAAGGACAGCTGTACTTTCTATCCAGTTGAACAAAGGCACGATTAAAGCCAGTAACACCGCTAATGCCAGCATTACTTCAATCAGCGTAAAACCTTCCTGTTGCTTTCTCTTCATTGCAATCGCCTCGTGCATCCTCTATATCAGGGTGCCAAGAGACGCCAGTTCAATGGCACAGGAAGGCTAAGTGGCAGTGGCAGGACGGTTTCAGGCAGGTACGAAGAAACATTCTGACTGAAATAAATATTTACGTTTGTCAGCTGCAGATCCCTGGCATAGATTGCTCCAGCTACTTCCCAACTGGCACCTGAACTACTATCGATTCTTACTCCTCCTGTCGACCAGAGCAAACCGCGAAATAGACCGCAAGCAGATGTATTTGTATGCCATATTATTTCATGCTCAGCGATCAACCAAATCTGAGCCGAATCATCGCAGAGAAAGTTTCCGTTGACTTCAATCGTGTCGGCGACCACGACAATTCGCTTGTCACCGAGGGTAATACTCCTCTCGGCTTCACTTCCGATACATATATAACCACTGCAGACCATAACATCGTACAGCTCACCTGAATGTGACCAAAGGCTATGCTCCCGGGTTTCGTATGTATTTAACTGTAAAGGTGCAGTATCATCTTCGGAATCGTGAAACATGATAAAGGGACCAAGATAGACTGGAAGACCAGATAGGTCGAGGCTTTCTGGACTCCTCAGGCGAAATGGGTATTTCATAATTTCAGGGTAGCTACCTGAACCGGAATATGCCAGTAAACTGACTCCTGGTTTCACCTCCTCGCCGATCAGATGGTTTTGAGCTGGAGATTCCACAGCGAATAGACTGCTCCCCCAGCCTGAAATGCTGCCAGAAATTGCTAATGACGAAGATATAGTCTGCTTCAGAGTTGGCAGAAGCACCTCGATATGCCTGCGGCCAAAGCTGAAGACTTCATAACTGCCAGGCGAGAAGAAACCCGTACTATCTACCCTCCATCGATCATCACTCAGACGAGTAAACGAAAGATGTGCATAGTCGGTATCGTCTGCAGGGTTCCATCTCGCCGTGACTGGCAGGGAGCCTTCCTGAGACAGTAAAGCCTCCAGCCAGCGCACCCGGGCCCACTCAATGCCGTTCTCGGCATTAGCGTTAGCCCTTAGCAGTGCATAGTTACTCGCTCTGATAGCTTCCTGCTGCCATAAAAGATGGCTGACACCACTACCTAAAGTGAGTGCCAGTGCAGCCAGTATCAGTACCCATAATAAAGCACTGCCACGATTTACTTCCATTCACCTGTATAGGTGCTAAAGGTCTTCCCTCCAGGACTGATGACGACTTCCACCACTCCGTATGCGCTGGACGTGGGGGTTCCGGCGGTATATTCATAATAGAACGCCGTATTGGGTGGTATTGTAACATTTATACCATAGGTAGTGGATAATACTGATGAGATGTACTCGGTCCTGCTGATACTGCTGATGCTCACCCCGTTTAACTGATCCTGGAGCACCGCGCGATCCATGGCAGATAGCACTTGACGAGCATCGATCTCCAGCTTCTGTAACCTCGCCTCTTCGAAGGCTCTGAACAGCTGCGGAACAGCAATCCCAGCCAGCAAGACCAGTATGGCAACGACGACCAGGACTTCGACCAGGGTGAAGCCTTCTTTGCGAGTCTTTTTCATATGATCTCTGAAGATACCGAACATGAAATTCATCTCCTTTATAATTATCTCATACCTGATATACTATTTACTAAATCTGCTTGGTTATATAAGGGCAATAGTAGCGATACTGCCAGAGCACCAATGAGGAGAGCTACCCCCAGCATGATGATTGGCTGCAGTAGTTGCAGCAGTTTTTCACTGCTGGTATTGGCCTGACGAGTATAATAACCCGCCGCTTTGGGCAGCATCTGCAATAGATCACCACCCTCTGATCCTATGAGTAATAGCTGGATAAATGAATCAGGAAAGCAATCAGTAGAATCCATCGCTTCGGCAAACGATACTCCTCTGACCACCTGCTGCCGGGCCTTTTGTATAGAATCACGCCATATTCCCTGCTGGGGCAATCCCTCACAGCTTAGCAAAACGCGATCCAAAGGGATACCGACTTGCAAAAGCATAGCCAATGTGCGGCAGAGCTGAGCCAATAAGCGGTTTTGCTGCAAAGCTCCTAACACAGGCAGGCTAAGCTCAAAGCTCTCCCATGCCATTGTGCTGCGGAGTCTGCGCCAACCTGTTCGAAGCAAGGTGAAACTTATAGCCAGGAAAGGTATAGCAATGAACCAAAAATGATTAAACAAATCCGTCAAATCGACCAGGATTCTGGTGGGGGTCGGCAATGCCATCTCGGAGTTGACATAAACCTCTATGTAAGACGGCATCAGGAATGTGAGGATGAAAACAAGGATAAATAGCGCAAAGACAACAATTACTTTCGGGTAAAACAAGGTAGCCTTTACTTTGCTTTCATCCTGAGCAGTGATCTCGAAATGCTCGGAGAGATCCTCGAATACCCTGGAGAGATTGCCACTCATCTCTGCTGAACGAACTGTTTGCCACATCAGGGCAGGAATCGCTGTCTCACCCTGCATAGCTTGTCCCAGAGAGTAACCCTGAAGCACCAAATGCTCCATGCGGCGAATGGCAGCGCCGAGTTTTCCCTGGCGATGAAGAGCCAATAGGGACAGCGTGCGATCCAGAGGTACAGCATTAGCCAGCAGCATGGACGCCTCACGACAAAGTTCACTCATCTCCTGAGGGTCTGGCTGCCGGCTAAATAGCTTGGCAAGAGAATCTGGAAGGGACCATCTTTCCATTAGGTTACTTGGATAAAACCCGGATATACGCAGAGATCGCTGAGCATCACCAAGCGAAGACGCAGAAACAACACCGGTTTTTCTGAGACCGGAGCAATCCGTGGCAACATACTCGTAGGCGGACATAGAGCATCTCCAATCAGATGTAGAGAACCCTCTTCAACTCGGCGACATCTGTCCTGCCTCTGAGAACATGCCGCCAACCGTCCAACAGCATGGGGTGCCAACCCATTCCACGGATATACCGCTGTATCATACCCAAGTCGGGTCTCTGCATGATGAGTCGTTGCAAGTCCTCATCGATTTCCAGAATTTCAAAGACCCCGCTTCGCCCGGTATAGCCGGTTCCCTGACAAAAATCACAACCTTTCGCTTCAGCAACCTGCCAGGATGCTCCTGCAGGCGCTGAAACGTTGATCTCGTCCCAGGGGGTCTCCTCAATATTAGATTTTCTCTTGCAACGAGGGCAGAGCTGTCTGACCAGGCGCTGCCCGACTACGCCAATTAAAGCCGCCGTAATTATATAAGGTTCGATCTCCATATCGAGTAGACGGAGGATCGCCCCACAGGCATCATTAGTGTGCAGACTACTGAGAACGAGTCTGCCGGTAATTGCCGCTCTAAGCGCTACATCAGCTGTCTCTCTGTCCCGAATCTCTCCCACCATGATGATGTCGGGATCTTGACGCAATATACCTCTCAGTCCCTGGGCAAAAGTCATACCCCGCGTCGTATTGACAGCAATCTGATTGATCCCTTCCAACTCATATTCGATGGGATCTTCGATGCTGGTAATGTTCACAGTGGGTGAGTTCAGGTAGTTTAAGGCGGAGTATAGGGTGGTCGTTTTACCAGATCCGGTCGGACCTGTGACCAGGAGTAATCCATAAGGGCGTGAAAGTAAAGCCTGAAGCCTATTAACATCTTCCTCTGCCATACCCAACTGTTCGAGGGAGAGTTCGATTACCTCTCTGTATAAAAAACGCAGGACGATCTTCTCCCCGTAAAGGACTGGAATAGTCGCTGCGCGCATCTGCATCAGAGTGTCTTCAATCAGAATTTCCAAATGCCCATCCTGGGGTTCAAATTTCTGAGCTACATCCATCTGAGCAAGGATCTTGATTCTGGCGACCAGGGCGGAGGCCTGATCATTACTAAGTGTAGTGTATTCCCGAAGTAAACCATCTATGCGAAAACGAACCAGGAGTCCGTCTTTTTGTGGTTCCAAATGGATGTCAGAAGCACGCCTCTGCCAGGCTGCATTAAGGATACCTTCACTGATACGAACGATGTCCCGACCACTCTCCTCAGGGGAGAGTCCGCGAGAGATCGCACTTACAGGGACAGGAGGAGTAAAGCGTATTCCTTGCTGATAAGCAGTCATGAAGATTTTGAAAACATCTTCATCAAGGATTATCGCAGTCGCTGAGAGGGATGTTACTGCCTTTATTTCCGCGAGAGCCAGAGATGACAGAGGGCGATGTGCAGCCAGCAAAAGACCGTTCTCGGTACTCTCCAAAGGCACAACCTGGTGGCGTAGAGCGATCTCTCCCGGCATGATCGCTAATAAGGCAGATCCGGGACGAAACAGCTCCCAGGGGTTATTATATCCGGAATTAATTTCCTCCACTCCCCTTTAGGGAGAATGTCCCTGGAGACTACTTCCTGCTTTTCTTTTTGAAGCGTCTGGAAGGCGCAGAGTGTCCCCTGTTGCTTTGGCTCATCTCCGTGGGCTTTTTCTCTGCAGTTTCGGTCTCATTGACCTTGGGTTTAGTCTCCTGCCTCACAGGCATGAAGAGAACCAATGCCACCGTAGCTATCGCCTGTAATGGCAGATGCCCCCACATTTCCGGCAACAGGTTGTTGGAGCTGATAAACTGATTCAAGACCTGCACCAGGGGCATAGCAGCAAAGAGCAAGACCAACCAGGTCATGACCCTCTCCACAGGCTTGACATATTTCCTAAAAAACTGAAAGGCGATCAGAGCCGGGATGAGGATAATCGCCACTTCGATATACCAATCCATTTATCGAACCTCCGTGGTATTTCGCTGTAGCGTGATCCTTAATAGAAGGGGATCATCGAGCCTCTGATAGCGCCTATGACACTGATAATAGCCGGTATTGTCATGACTCCGATGACCACCCATACAGCAATCCGTCGCTGACGATCGTTCATGCTTCCACCGCCTATCTGATCAGATGAAGCTGTTCCTGGCGTCCATCGAAGTACCAGAAACGACCATCCCTGACCAGTACCGTTTGCTCCAGAGCCATAGTCACTTCCTGATTACCCCATTCAGGAACAGGATACTTGACGTTTAACTCCAAAGCGTAACAGGTAGAATCATGCAACTCGTAGTCTCCGCGACCCGGTACCCCCTCCTGCATATCATATAAGCCTATTGTTGGTCCGGCACCATGTCCGTGATACCCGATGGGGTGATTATAAATACATGGGTTTAATCCCTTTTCCAGAGCAAGTTTGCGTGCCCGCGCCAAAATCTCGTTTCCTGTTCCTCCTATAACCATCTCCCTGGCTACAATATCCTGGAGCAGGTTACCTGCCTTTAAAGCCTCTCGTAACCCGGCAGGAGCATCGTCTTCATGCCGGTGCAGGACATATGCGTTCTGTTGTGTGTCAGTTGACAGACGCAGGTAAGTGAAACCGACATCGCAATGAAGTAAGGCGCCTGGATAGATTACTGTTTCACCACGCTGGCTGCCTGGCTGAGCAGCTGAGCTACCATGGTACTGTACGGAGATACTCGGCATGAACCATGGTTTCAGACCGAGGTCGCTAAACCGCTGTCTGATCCACCAAGCCAAATCGCTATTAGTCGTTATTCCTGGATGAACTACGCGATTGGAGAAAGCTTCGGCGATCACGCCATGCGCAATTGCGACAATCCCTTCGTACGCTGCCAACTCTTTCTCAGTACGGGTTTCCAGCCAGCCTACAGCCAATCTCTCTGCACCCGCGAACCTATCGGTATACTCACTAAGAGCCTGTTTCATTTGCAGATACAAGGATCCACTTAAACCATCGCCAAAGGCAAAGGTATCACTCAATCCAATGCCGATTCTCTGCGGGTTGCGTTGCTTCACAAGGTTTAGGAGCATTTGCCACTGGTCTGAACAGTTCTCATCCCAGATGGCTTCATAAAGATCGCCTCCGATACCTGTACGGGCAACCGCATAACGCGATACTGTATCATCCTGATTTAACGCGAAGACCAGGATGCTCAGCCTGCGAGCGCTCATTGCTGGCTCAGGGACCAGAGTGAGAAAAACCGGGTCCTCGTTATATTCACGGCAAGCGACTATCCACATGTCGAAACTTTCACGTTTCATCAATGTTGGCAAAACTGTCTGCAGACGCTCCCTTAGCCAGCCATTCACTACTTCAGCCTGTTGACGCAAGTCGAGAATCTTATGCTGATAATTCGAAGCACCGGATGCAATACTGTTACCTTCCTGACTATAAGACATTTGGCTACCTCCTCAGATTTGTTCGGGACAGATATCGTTTAGCCTTTGTTTCGCTTAACGATGACAAACTCCCTGCCTTAATTGGGGAAATTCTTTCTGGCAGGAAAATGTTATCTCACTACCGAACGATTCTAAAAGAGGTTCAGGACAAGATTCTGATGCACAGGAAGGAGCAAATCTGATGCCAACACCCGACTTGATGTTCGATCATTTTTATTGTCATGAGGAGATTACCTCATTTTTACAGGCACTGGCTGATAACTATCCCCATCTGGCGACTCTTTCCAGCATTGGCAGCTCTGCAGAGGGGCGTCAGATATGGTGTTTGACCATAAGTAATAAAGAGACAGGAGCTCACGAAGATAAACCTGCGATCTACGTCGATGGGAACATTCACGCCGGGGAAGTCACCGCTTCCCACGTTTGTCTGTACACCTGCCTGAGGCTTTTACAAGGATTTGACACCGACGAGGAAATCAAGTACCTGTTGGATCACCGCACCTGGTACATCCTGCCACGGGTCAATCCTGATGGTGCCGAACTCTATCTGACCTCTCCCTACATGCTGCGCTCTGTGACCAGGAAGAACCCCGCTTGGGAAACGAGAGTGCCCGGGGCCCTCTACCCGGAAGATCTCGATGGGGATGGCGTGGTTCGTTTTATGCGGATAAAAGACCCCTGTGGCCTATGGAAAGTTTCCCTGCAGGACAAGAGATTGTTAGTTCCCCGACAACCAGCCGATTTTATAGGAGAGTTTTACAGCCTGCATCTGGAAGGTTGTATCCATGATTTTTCCGGTGGTCCTATTACTGCGGCTCCTGACCACTGGCATATCGATGCTAATCGTAACTTTCCCAATGGCTGGCAGCCCAACCAGGGGCAAAACGGGCTCTTCCCTCTTTCTGAAGAGGAGACTCTGGCTATGGTCCGGTTCGTATTGGATCATCCAAATATAGGCGCGTTGCAGGCTTATCACACTCAGTCAGGAGCAATATTACGCCCTTCATCGCTTAAGCCCGATCGCGATCTACCCAGTCAGGATATCGAGGTGTTCAATGATCTTGGCGCCATAGGAGAGAAGATAACCGGTTACCCCTGCGTCTCCATAATGGATGGTTTTCTTGGCGGGAACCCAGGGCGTGGGATCTTTGCCGATTGGGCATACGATCAGGTTGGCTTGCTGTCATATACCACTGAACTCTGGGATGCGAAGCAAAAGGGAGGAGTAAAGGATCGTAAAGAGTTCAGCAAATCTGAGTTTAACGAAGAACATGAACTGGCCAAGCTTAAGTTAAGTGATAGTGAGGCTTCAGGTATGGGGTTTAAGGACTGGGTTCCCTTCGACCACCCTCAGTTGGGATTGGTTGAGATCGGAGGCTGGCATCCCAAGTTCTTTGCCCAGAATCCCTGGTTTACACTGTTGGAAGATGAATGTGCAAGAAACTTTCGCTTTAGCTTACAGCATTGCGCCGCTCTCCCTGAGATTAAGGCGGAAAATCTTAGTATGACCAGAGTGGAAAACGGGGTATATCGTCTTTGCCTCGATATTGCCAATGTTGGTTGGCTGGGAACATCTGTCACGGAACGAGGGAAGCAGTTGAAAACAGCTAAACCGATCCGGGTGGAGATATCCGGTGAAGAACTCACTTTCCTCACAGGAACTCCTCGTGAAGAAGTCGATCATCTTGATGGCTACCGTACCAACAGGGAAAGCTGGTACACTTTTGGTCGTTCTGCCCCACCACGAAGGCAACGCATCAGGTTACAGTGGCTAGTACAGGGCCAGGGCAGCTGTAGCATCACTGTCAACGCATCGAGAGCAGGCACGAAAAGAATTACCGTGAATCTGGATGATTGCAACAGCGGTCTCTGCCAAGATCACCTGGAAATTATCTAAAGTATCTGATATCCATCATTAACATATAAGAGTATATAATAGTGTTTAAGGAACGTCAACAATTATTATTTGTTGCCATTTGCAAATCATTCTTAAAGAAGTAGATAGTGTTTTTAATATATAAATAAAATTCTTGATTTCATCATTATATCTTGGTTGTATCTATTTGGAATAAATGGAGGAATTAGGTAATGAAGGATGTAGATTCCAGGGGTATCCTGACCACCTGTATCCACGCAGGAAAAAGAGATAATGATGTTTATGGAGCGATGCATGATCCGCTCTACCTCACCAGTAATTATCGTCTGCCCGCTGATGGGTCTCCTGTGGACTGGAGTGGCATTCATAGCAACATTTATGCGCGCAATGGGAATGTTAATCAGTTTATCCTCCAGGATAAACTAGCTGCCATCGAAGGCGCAGAGAGCTCTGTTGTCCTTGGCAGTGGCGTCTCTGCTTTGGCTGCTATCTTTCTCACCTTCCTGGCTACAGGAGATCATATTATCTGCTCTCAGGTATGTTATAGCGCTGTGGGCATCCTCCTGCGTCAACTTCTACCAGGAAAGTTTAAAATCCAGGTCAGCATGGTGGACAGTACCGATGCAGCTGCAGTACAGGCTGCGGTCCGGGAAAACACTAGGTTGATTCATATCGAAACCCCAGGTAATCCAACTACCGGCATCAGCGATATCGCTGCAATTGCCAAGATCGCCAGAGATTGTGGAGCCTTGCTCTCGGTTGACAGCACATTCGCCTCACCCCTCTACCTGAAGCCTTTAGCTCTGGGTGCTGATCTTTCCATGCATAGCATGACCAAGTATATAAATGGCCATGGGGATGCGCTGGGAGGCTGCATTTCGGGAAGCAGAGAGCTGATCGATCGTATAAAGGAAGAAGCAATGGTTAACTTTGGGGGCATAATCAGTCCCTTCAATGCTTGGCTAATCACCAGAGGCTTACTTACTTTACCCCTCAGGATGAGGCAACACTCCGAGAATGCCCAAGCTGTTGCTGAGTATCTGGAAGACCATCCTGCTGTACGCTTCGTAGCCTATCCTGGTTTGCAAAGCCATCCTCAGCATGAACTGGCTCGGACCCAAATGAAAGGGTTTGGAGGCATGCTCTGTTTCGATCTTAAGGGGGATTCTGAAGAGCACATTAACTTCTTGCAGAAGCTGAAGCTGATCGCTCATGCTGTGTCCTTGGGTGATACTGAGAGTCTGATGGTCTTCACCGAAAGTACCAGTGAGAAAATGGCTTACTATCCCGAAATCTTTCGCCAGGGTTACTATCGCTTCTCTATTGGACTTGAAGATACTGAAGATATTATTGCCGACCTTAGGCAGGCGCTGTCTTAAAGAGGAAGGCATATGCTCAGGACCGCTACTACCCTCCTCAAGCAAATCGTTTGCTTCAGCAGAAGGTTGTCAGGACTCGACTTATGCGAAGGAAGTGCTGGCAATCTCTCTATTTTGCTTTCTGAAGAAGAAATCAGTGGTTGGCAGCATCCAGAAAGCGTACCAGGCAGCTTTGTTAAGCTGGAATCCCGTGTCGGGAATCTTGGCGGCAAGTATCTCTTAATCTCTGCCTCCGGCGCCAGATTGTCCACGCTAGCGACAGACCCTGAGAGTAAGCTGGCTCTCCTGGAAATGGACAACTCCGGATCAAGCTACCGAGTCATCTGGGGACTGGATAAGGGTGGCAAACCTTCCAGCGAACTGATGGTGCACCTTCTTGGCCATCAGGCTCTGATGACCAGCAGAGCACCAGGGCGAGTCCTCTTTCATTGCCATCCTCTCTACGCTGTAACCCTTAGCGCTATTTGCTCTTTTACCACAGAGGAACTGACCAGGCTTTTTTGGCATTTCCATACGGAGGGCAGGGCTTTTTTTGAAGAAGGGGCAGCGGCAATAAAGGCTCTGGCTCCAGGTAGTATGGAACTAGCCACTCAGACGGCTTCTCTTCTGAGTAAACATAGATATCTGTTATGGGAACGTCATGGTGTCATAGCCAGTGGTGCTTCCCTGGAAGAATGCCTCTCATTGATAGAAATATCGGAAAAGATACTCCGCATCGCATATCTGGCTACA
>WRDA01000026.1 GCA_009783675.1 Symbiobacteriaceae bacterium
CTGTCGTTTCCGCCAGCCTGACGAAACCAAGAGGATACACTGTTCCTTCGATTACTTCGAATAGTTCATAGTAAACACAAAGGGGATTCGTCCCTGCGGTATATTCAGGGTCCAGAGTCTTCCCCGCCTTGATAGCCCACCAACCATTCTCTGGGCTTAACAGTACTGCTTCTTCACTGTCAGTGATCCAGTCCAGGTTATCTCCTTTGCGCCAATCATTGGTAACCCTGTCCCGGGTCCAGCTTTCCGCTAACCAAATTATGTCTGTGGGGATAGAGATTAAGCCACTGACCCTGGTCAAATGCCAGCCACGCGCAGTGCCGGTAGTATAGAAAGAATAACTAAAGGCGCCTGTTGCGTTGCGGCGTAGTACCAGAGGCAGACCTTCCTCCAGCCGGTTGATACCGGTGAAGAAGCGAGCTCTTGGGTATTGATAATCACGCTCCCATTCCCCGGCTTTGACTGTGCTGTAATTACCCCCACCGTAACTGAAATGCACTCCGGTGTAGAGGTAACTAGTTTGGTTGGTGATTCTGTGGGTGTATTTAGCCTGATTATTCATTCCTTCCTGAGGTTGCCAGGTGTAGGAGTTAGGTCGCGGTGTGACAAGAGCGGCTATCGCAGCAGAGTTTGCGTTGGTGGGTGGAGCCAGGAGAGGGTTCGTTGCGAAGTTACTCCACAAGCTCTCATCCAGATGGTTATCAATACCTGTAGTCAGCATCGAGGCTTCAAAGTTGAGTCTGATGCCCAGCTCCGCATCTTCTCGTTTATAACGCACCAGAACATGCCTATGCCAGTATCGCAAAGCATTGGTCGTGTTCGAGGGAAAATGCCAGGTTAGGGCGGCAGCATCTCGCTGAGCCTGAGTCTGCACTAGAAATGGGCTGAAGGCATGATTCTCGTTAACAGTAGAGTTGTTGTTAGAGCCGATGTAACCCAGAATCTCCCCACCCTGATCGGCAATTATCGCTTCATCGATGGACATATGCAGATCGAAGGGTTGGGTGCTGGCGTATAGGTTTCCACAGTAGCGTAGCCTGTAGATAATATAAAAGTACTCCCCTGGATCGAAAGCTGACAGAGGTGCATTGGCTGGCCAGCGACTGGGATCCTTACGCCAGAGATCGCGCTCCGCCAGGGTGCCTCCCCAACCCTGAGCAGACCACTCCGGGGAACTGCTGGCGGGCATCCAGCTTTCCTGCCAGTATTCGTACTTGGCATCGCCGTTGGTCGGTACGATGCCGGAAAGGAAGGAGTAGGGCTGCCTGACAAAGGTGTTGATGACCAGTTCTAAAGGATTGGATTTGGTTGTAAAACCGCCATCCACTAGGACAACCGGATTCGAACCAGGTATTGGCGCTCCGGTATAATCTACTTGTATGATGTTACCCATGGCGTCGATCAATCTGCCGGCACCATCGCGAAGCTTGGGTATATAGCTGGCTGTTGCGTAGATGGCGTTACCGCCCTCCACCGTCCTGCTGAAACCATTTTGGATATTGCCGGGGATAAAGCTGTAGATGACATCCATAGCCACTCTGTTACCGACATCAAAAGTCTCGACATTCCAGATGACGATCTCCTGTTCTCTGGTGGCGGGATTGTACTCGATCCTGGCTTGTAGTCCCAGAGGTGAGTTGGGCATACTAAACAGCGGATTCCAGCTGACGAGGCTATGGTTAGCCATACAGTTATCCTCTGTTGTAGTTGGGCGCAGGTTATTGGGAGCGGCGATAGTGTTAACGACGTAGGTACCATCCCGAGCAGTCATGATATAGCGCGGGATACGCGCCTCCAGCTCCCCCGGCCTGGCAATTCTGGTAGAATCGGTTGGTGGAAGTGAGAACACCAGCTGGAAAGTCAGGGACTTGACCTCATTCACCTCGGGAGTGTACTCCAGACGGGTATCGGGGATATTACTACCCTCCGCAGTCGCTAAGCTGACCCGGCGAGTGTTGGCTGGGTTGCTGGTGCTGGGAGGAGAGGTCCACTTAAGGGAGACCTGCATCTGCTCTGCGCCACCACCGGGATCGTCATCGGCGATTGCCCGGCTGTTCAGTGGACTGCCGAAGGGTGTGACCACACCGACCAGGAGCAGTAAAATTAGTAAAGTGTCTACTGCCTTCATTACTGTCTCGTTACCCAGGATGAAATGCTTTCTATACTTCACGTTTTGGCCTCCAATTAAGATTCCCATTATAATAACCTATTATTAGGCCAATTACCACAAGATTCCTTTTGAATGTAAGGAAATTTCAGGGAAATGCGTGTAAAATCAGTTGTAATTAGGGTTGGAGGTCGTTTGGACCTTTGCTAAATACAAGCCAGATCATCATGGAGATGACCTGGCCCGAAAATGCTATTTAATTAAGATACACTCCAACCCCAAGCAATGTGTTGCCATCTCAACGGCAGCCATCGATTTTATGCTAAGCTACGCGCTGGGCAAATAACTACCTGTTACCTACCTGAACTCCTTGGATGCAGCGTTCATCAGGGATGAGCGCATGGTGATCTTTTTAATCGGCATCCTGTCTTTTAAGAGCTCATAGAATAACTCACAGAGGTTTTCACAGGTGGAGACCTTCTTGGTGACGATGATCCTGTATTGAGGATAGGACCAGGCTAGAGGATGATCGATCTTGGCCAGGGGTACGCAAAACTCGGGATTGTTAGTGATACCTTCCCTTTCGTAAACTGCCAGAATGGCATCCAATAGCGGATCCCCTTCCTGCATCAGAGTCGCGTGATGGAAATGATCTACGATCTCCCAGGCTTTCTTGAAGCCGTCCTTGCAGGCGTGAGCGAAGCCGGTAACCGGGTCCACTGTGTCTTCAAGTTCGATGGTCAACAGACCGGAATGCCCATGGAGATGCTTGGCTTCTCGCTTCCAGTTCATGAAACGATGGGCATACTGGAAATCTAAATTGACGATAGAGGTGTATAGATCGTTAGGCATTTGCTTATCCCCCTTAAATTTGTTAGATGTGGCTTACATTTCTGTTCCCTTTCGACGATGCTGATCGTGATTCCTTTAACCTAACACAGGGATATCACTGTAATATTTTATACTTTGCCAGAAACTTCAGCACACTGGGTTGCAGTAAGGCAACGGAAACCAGGAAAGCAAAGGGAACCCAGAGCATGGATACGGCGATGATGGCCAGAGACCTGATGGCTCTCTGCAGCGTCTTCCACTTGCTGGTCAGAGAGGATAGCAACAGAGCCAGCAGAGGACTGTAAAAGAGATAGCTGGCGGAAGGCATCCATTTGCTACTGGCGGAAGTTAGCATCAGCATTAAAGACATGCACAGTGAGGAAGCCGATATAACCAACTTCTTTTGCTTAAGATGAACTGCACCGTAAAGCAGACTCGCCGCACCGATTGCTGCAGCTATGCTCTGCGATACCCCTTGCTTAATCAAAACCATCTTACCTGGTGAAAAAGGAAAGAAGACAGCTTCAGCCGGGGGGCCCACTGCTTCCTCGGCAGGATTGGCGGCGAAGTAATCCGCTAGTTTCAGTACGGTCAACAAATGCTGCCAAGCCGAATCTGGGTTCAGGTTCTCAATACTATCTGTCGCCTTGTGGTAGTGTTCCACCCCTTCGATTACCGCGAAGTTAATCCCCTTATACCCAGCATTTCGAAACATGGAAAAATCGGTGTTGTTGGTCATCATGCCATAGATCGTGGCTGCAAAAGAAAACCCAATTGGCTTTACACCGGCCTTAACCACTGTCTTAAGTTGCTGATAAGCCTTGGGTGAGGTCTCGAAGAGCAGAAAGCCGCCTCGATTGCCGCGCATTTCCAGATTGATAACCATGTCGATCTTATCCTTAAGCTCCGGATGCATTTCTACAAATTTGTAGACCCCAAGAAGCCCGCGTTCCTCTCCGTCGGTGAAGAGAAAATAGAGATCATTAGCCAGGCTTTCGCTATGGGCATGAGCTCGCAAAGCTTCCAGCATGGCACAGACGGCCAGCATGTCATCGGCGGCACCAGGGGCAGTGTTCACGCTGTCGTAATGAGAAACAAACAAAACTCCCCTATTAGCATCCACACCCTGCAGCTTCACCATGATGTTCTGCAGACTGTCTGCTCCGACATCATGAAAGCGGAAATGAAAATACTCAGAGAAGGAATGAATATCATGGTCGGAGGCAATCTTTTCCCGGTTCTTCTCCCACCAGACTTCCTTAGAGGATCTGAAGCGACTCGTGATAACTTCGGTATATTCCTCCAGCTCCAAGGAAGCATCTTCTACGATGGGCTGCAGACCCATATCGGTAATTTCGGTCAGCAACTCTGCCTGCACAGTCCTTATTGCTTCCGATCCGCTGGGATGCGGTTCGGTGGCCAGGCGTGCAATGTTGCTCATCATCCTCTTATAGGCAGGAAAATATGGGGAATCAACATCTAGATGAGGAGGGCGAATCTGCCTCATGCCGATCACCGCCCCGGTAACCAATGAAGCCAGATTAATCATCCCGGAAAAGTCTTTGCCTTTTTTCAGACCAAATCTCTCCCTTTTCAACCCCAAATGTCCATTGTCCATTATCCATTGTCCATTGACAATTGAGTGTTTTCAACTTTTCACTTTTCATTTTCACTTTCAACTCTCAACTCTCTGCTGTGGGTGCCAGTGCTACTCGTTGCAGATAGCCTTTTTCGCCCCTAAACTCCACATAATCCCAGTTAGCATCACTGCTGTCCAAAA
Organism: Symbiobacteriaceae bacterium; assembly: GCA_009783675.1. Lineage (GTDB taxonomy): Bacteria > Bacillota > JAAYKD01 > JAAYKD01 > WRDA01 > WRDA01. Next base: position 4,719 of record WRDA01000026.1, read on the forward strand.
CTGTGACAATGTCTCCATAGCTTAGCTCACGTCCGGGAGTAAACGATCCATTAACAAAGATGTGCAGGGTCAATGTCTGGGTGATGACTGTTTTACGCATGGCGCTGGTGACCACAGGTTTCTCTTTTACCTTCTTCTTACTTTGATTCATCAGGAAAAGCACCCCAAGGGCCACCAGGAGGATTATCCCACCCATCAGTGCCATTTGCGGCAATCCCAGGGAGGAAGAGGATTCCACCTTCACGGTGCACTCAGCCCAGAAGCCGCCGTCTTCTGTCGTTACCGTTACGATACAGGTCCCCTCGCTGAGAGGTGTAACCAGTCCCTCCTGATCGACGGTGATGATCCCGGTCCCGCAGGTACTCCAGACGACGTTCTTGTTCGCTGCGTTGGCAGGCATAATCGTCGCCGTCAGTTTCCTGGCTGAACCACCAACCCTTAAGGTGATTCTTTCTTCGCTAAGAGTGATACCACTGACTGTTACATTTCCTGTAACCACTACTTCCCTGTTCTCAGGGATTTCTTCCTCCTCTTCCCCAGCCTGCACACGGATATTGCTGCCATCGGGTCCTAAACCCGTTGGGATACGGTTATAGCTGCGGATAGCAGGTGAAAACTCCACAAAATGATCTGCCTCTCCCATCTTCTCTGAGGGGGTAAAGATAAAGCGTCTGGCGACCACTTCACCATTGTAGGAAACGGGATCGACAGCAGAGATGGACCCGCTGAGGAGTTCAGAGTCTGCCTGCTGGCCACCCTCGCTGATTCTTGTCACAGAATATACCTCTACAGAGTCTGCATTAAGGTCAGTAATCAGTGCATGTTTGTCAAAGACAATACTTAATCCTTCCGGAGAATAATACACGCCACTCAACGCAGCCGGGCGCGAGGACTCCATAGCGATATTCACATCGGTACGAATGGGTGGAACCTCCATCTCCTCACTAAAGACAGTTTCATATCCATCCTTTTCGTACATAACCTTCCACAGACCACTGGGGACATCCCAGGCATACCATCCGTCCGCTCCTGTGAGCAGAGGGTTTGCCTGTTCGTAAAATTCGGCGTCCCAAACTTCCCACACTCCATTTTGCAACCATAACGCTGTGGTCTTTACACCCTGCAACGGGTTATCCAGAGTAACTTCATAAATAACCCCGCTGGGATCGTAAATCCAATGAGCAAGTAGCTTAGCATACTGCTTCTTGAAGCAATCTTTGGGTATATAGTTAAGCTGTTCCTTAACTATTTCTCCCATATAATAGTCTGCAACCATATAACTTGCTGTTAATACCAGACCACATACGATGCTTACTCCGCCGGTAATTACGCCTACTAACCCCAGAAAGGTATACACTAAGGGCAACATACCGCCAATCCATTGCATGATGCTTTTGACTTTCATCGTCAATCTGGCGTAATCGAGATGCACGCGGTTCCGCTCATTATCGCATTCCTTCTTAAGCGCATGTTCCAGCATTGATTGGTCGGTTAAGTCAAAAATTGTTCCGGTAATAGATGTCCCCGTAGTAATAATCGTGGATATGATGCTAATTACTTTTAGAGCTCCCGTAACAGCAACTCTCTGAACTGTTGGTGTCCGAGGCATCAGATTATTAGCCAGAAAAACACCTGATAGATTATATCCCTGTTCTTCAAACCAAGATTCAGGAATGCTCAGGGAGCTTGTTATGGTCAGCAGATCGGAAGCAGGGTCATGAGAAGAGCCTGCGTGAACATTGAATGCAGGTATGCCAGTCTGTTCGAAGAGAGTCATATCAGATGCGCTCATATTAGCATTGGGAATAGTCTCTCTTTGCATTACTATTTCAATCTTCGTGACTGTATCTTCCGAGGGCATAACCAACTCTGCAGTTATAACCATGGCACCGTCCGCTCTGCGGACAGCGTCAGCATTAATCACTTCATATCCGCTTAAGGCACTCGGCAGCGACGCCCTATACTCGTCTTCCGTCAGCGGGGTTTGTGCAGCCTTAGGGTCAAACTTAGGCACAGGCGTATAATCCACATATATACTGCCGGTCGATGCCCCACTGGCTGCTCCGGACATGGCATTAGGTATTCTGGCTTCGAAAAGGCTGGTCACTTCGTTGAATACACCTGGCGCACTGGAGGTGAAACCACCGCTTTCGATGGTGAACTCCACATCGGTAACTGCCGTATTATCGGTAAAACGGGCAGCCACATCTAAATGCGAGGTGTGTATCCAGTAGACATAAGGAAAAGCGATGGGAAATGACGAAGCGTCAAACTCCCGCACACCATGGCCCTGGGAATCATAGACAAAAAGAGTTTGAATCTGTGGCCGGGAAGGGTCATAGGTCATCATTTTAGCTTCGGTTGCCCTGGTCTCCCCGTTGATTGTCGCCTCGGCATGTATTTCATGCAGACGCTTCACGCCATCAGAGCCGGGCAGAATAACCTTTGCCGACCAGTTACCCACCGGCGAAGCGGTGGTAGAGCCGATGGGCGCACCCCTATCATATACAGAAACGAGGCTACCGGCAGGAGCATAGCCTTTGATAAATATATCGCGCTTCTGAGCATAATCAGGAACCGATATGCTGAGTATTTCCACCACAATTTCAGCAGTACCCAGGTTCACAGAGCCCATGGTAACCGAAGCGAAGGTGGAAGGTAAAGCTATATCCTGGTCCACTGTTACCCGAAATGCAGCAAATCCTTCGCTAATCTCATCATCAGGCAGCTGCATAGTGATGCTTCTACCAGCACTAAAGACCGGATCCGGCAGGCTTTTGTTGTTTAAGGTCAGACTGCCCGGGACGAAGGTCGTGCCAGCCGGGACTTGCATAACGAGGGTGTCAGGGGAGTCGATGTTATTGTATGGATTCCCTACCAGATATGATGCTTTAACTGTCACCGTACTCCCCGGCGATACCACCTGCGGAGTTACAGTTACCTGGCCCGATATTTCTGCCAGGGAGAAGGATTCTTCTACACAAGTGATATCACCTAAGTCAAGCATCTGTCCATCTCTTAGGGTTATCTCCCGGGTGGCTCTAAAGAAGCGTGTGGTTCTTCTTTGCTCTGGATCTTCGTCTATCCTGTTGTAGGATATATCCAGCCTGTAAGATCCGGCTTCGCTGATCCAGACCGTAAATAAACCGCCTCCATTGTTAGTCGCAGTAAAATTGACGCTTGCACCGGTTTGGCTATCGCTGACCTGGATAAAAGGTCTGGAGATGGTGCTGCCGCCTTCATTGACGCCCACCAGTCTGAAGTCGACAGTCGCTCCCGTTTGAACCAGGACAATATCCTGGCTTATGGAGCCATCTGATGCGACTGTCAGCTCGTAAGTGGTCAGCGGTAAGCCTCCGTAGCCACCATAAGTCATGGTGATAATGTCGCCTTCCACCACGCTCATATCACTGGTTCTGGTAATGCCAACCGTCTGTCTGGTACGGTGATTATATAACGAGAAGTTCTGATGCGATGCCATCGTTCCCCCGAATAGTTGCTCTGTAGGTTCATCTTCACCCAAATACTGGCTGAAATGGCGAATATTCAGCTTGATCGGCATAGCCGCAACCAGCTGAAAATCAATGTTAGCAGCAGAGCCTTGCCCAGGAATAACCGCAGGGTTCCTCCTGGATGCGAAGTCAATCGTGCGACCGGGCGCATATGTGACCACTGCCGTCGTGGGGAAGCCGGGATATACCTGGACGCTGTAGTTACCGTTGTCGTCGGTTACGGCACTTAAGTTGATAAACGAACCCAGAGCTTCCTGGCTGACATTCACCGAAGCACCTTTCACCGGCGCACCCTCAAGGGTGATTTTACCCGTTAGTACCGCATCTGGCTGTAATAGTTCATAGGGAACAATAAACTCGTTGCCTGAAGGAGCCACTGTGACCGTATGCTTAACATCTCTGTAGCAGCGGGTTTCTGCTTCCCCGGCAATGTACGCCGTTCTTAGCCCACCAGCACAGATCAGCTCTAAGACGGTGCCTATGGGATAAGCTTTACCTGAAGGCTCGGATTGCACACTGCCTTTGGTGTACAGAGAAGATGTAATCTCTCCGGTGGCGACTTCCCTTACCATAACCTGAGTCATGCGCATCCATTCGCCATCGGTATCGTCTTTTAGCATCACCGAAATCCGTGAGGAGAGGACAGGGACAAAGTCTACCTCGGTGACCACACCTGCCTGCACTTCGATTCCGGTTACGCTGCCATAAGACTCATAGCCGTGCCCGCGCAGTTCCAGGGAGTAATTGGCCCCGGCGGGTAAGCCTTTAAGGACGAAGGAGGCACTCTCGGTCAGACTGACATTCATGCTGTTGCCGCCTCGGGCACCGGAAGCGGTAAGCAAACCTTCGATCTTCAGCGCCGGGTGAGCAGTCCGGTATTGATTGTTGATATTAACCCGCAGAGAGCCACGTATGAGAGGAAGGCGTGATGCGGGCAGTGTAAAGGTTTGAGGGCTGGTGCCGGGGGTGGACAGAGAAAACTCGATGCTTTTAATCTGCGCCATGTCATCGATGACGAAGCTGCCTGCATAAGTGCTGGCACTTCCTCCGGCGGTTTGGTTTTCGCTGAGAGAGACCGTCATCGTCGAGTCGGTCTGTTGCCTTGCCCTGCTATAGGTAATGACAGCGCTGGCTCTTGCACCGGGACTACCGATCATGGAAAGGTTCATGGTGTCCCCGGCATCGGCATAAGATTTCGTTGGATTTGTCCCGTTGCTGATCGTCGGCCCGGAAAGATAAGCTACGGACTGCCTGGCGTCCGGATCGCGCAGCCAGACATAGGCGAACCTATCTTCATCGTCCCAATCCCAGGAAACTTTATGAGTTATATAGCCGGCTCTGGCAGGTTCGCTGACAATTTCAATTATTGGCTGTTCACCATCTCCTTCACCAATAGCAAGCCCTCTGGTTGTAATTATCTCACCATCGATTACTACTCGAGCATTGGGGCTTATATGAACCCCTTGACCGTATATATAGTATATATCTGGGTATGCTTCAATCATGGCGGCTAACTGTTCATCGATTTCGTCATATTCCATCCACATATAGCGCCCTGGAATCACATTGCCACCGACATGGACTACATGCTCCGGATCATGTTGTTTGAGATAGTTACCCTTGTCATCACGTATTTCTGCACCCCTCTCATCATATAGATAGGTGCTGGCGTCACCAGCGTATATCGCAGATCCGTGAGTAGAGACAACATCTCCGGCTACGAATACTCTGGAGCCCGAATTATGACTAACTCCGGTGAAATCGCTAAACACACTTCCCAGAACAACTATATTATCATCATACGCGCCACCACCACCTCCGCTATCGACAGCCGAGGAATTTCTCTGCGATGCACGCATTTCCACATTACCATGAACAGTCACCCGACCACCAGAGGATGTCCTAATACCTGAAGGGTATTGGTCTTCGCCATCGGATATACTGATGATGCTGCCAAACACCTCTACTGTGGCGCTGTGGCAATTGACCCCACCAACGGCCTGGATATCGCCGTGGACTATGACTACAGTTTCCTTGTGAGGTTGATCGTCATAGGCGGATCTAAAGCCATAGGCATTAATCCCAACGCCATTGGTGGCAGTCACATTGCCGCCTATTGTAACTTCACTTCGGCTGCTGACTGAAACCGCGTTACTATAAGCTGAAGAAGAGAGATTCATCAGCGGTGTAACCAGCACGACATCACCGGAAACATTGACAGTGCAGTAAGAGGCATCGATACAGGCATTATACGATCCTTCGAGGCCTTCGATATTTATCCGGCCGACTTCCTCAATAATGATGCCATTTCCACTGATCCCAACAACGTTTTTTCCTTTGGCAGTAATACTACTGATATAGTTTACCCCTGCCCATTGCTGTTCGGAGGTGTCTCCGTCCAGTTTCATAACAGAGATCTTATTACTATCCTCAGCAGGATTGCCAGTCACCGAGAGGTTAAACTCCGAACCGGGTTTATCGTGGATAATGTTCAGCATCACCCTATGCAAAACCAACGTATCCTCATCGGTATTGCTAAGGTTAAGCTTATGGCCATTCAGATCGATGGTTAGCTCGGTAATGGCATCATCACCATAGAGACGTTCTATAACCAGACCAGTCGTGTGGTTGCAGTCCGCAAGTAGCCGTATAGTGTCCCCGGATTCCAGTTCTGTAAATTTAAAACTGCCATAATAATTGGGCACCGGTTCTTTTGCCACAGCGTCCTGGAAAGATGCATAGGTTTTAACAACACTGCCATTGCGGATAACTTCGCAGGCGTTACCCTGCCTGCCGGGCAGAAGGTTGGTGTTGGCCATAGTCGAGTTGTGGGACATGGGTTGTACAAGTGAAACCATCATCGCCACTGCCAACAGCATCGATACCAATTTCCTCACTACAACTCTCATGACATTACCTCCTCGTATTGCCCATCACCTTTTGCAGGTTCAATAAACTCCAGTTTGTACACAACAAAGAAACGTCCGAACATTCTTCCATATGCGTCTACCCTGAAACCTGCTTCGGGGATAACGAGTGAACCCCTCGCATGTTTCGGGTAGCATGATCTAAGATGGGGACTCCAAGTCCCCATTCCCCTGGACGGGAGCCACTATCTGACTATAGATGCAACTCAAGCAAACGAATCTCTACACTGAACAAATCACCGGTAACCTGGATTTCAAATGCGCCACCCATGAGTTCGATGAGGCTCTTGGCAATGTACAAGCCAAGACCACTTCCTTCGGAATGCCTGGAGCGATCTCCGCGGATGAACTGCTCGGTCAGGGCACTGGTAGGAACATCCAAAGGTACCATAGATGTATTTTTTAGAGTGAAGACCAAATATCCTTCCTCAGCAGCTATTTCTGCAAAGACACGAGTCCCGGGAAGCGAATACCGACCGGCATTAGAGAAAAGATTCTCCAGGGTTCTGTATAAATGTCTGCTGTCGGTCATCACCGGAAGGGGATGCTCGGGCAGGCGCAGGACCAGGGTCAGATTGCGCTCGTCATAGGCATCATCGAACTCGCTGGCTACCTGGCTGACGATCTCTGCCAGGTCGATTTCCTGCAGAGTAACGGTTACATTGCCACTGCCTGCCTTTGAAGCATCCATCAGATCTTCGAGGAGAGTCTTCAAACGAGCGGCTTTCCTGGCCAGGACCTCAACGTAGCCCTGGTATTCCTCCTCACTGCAGTTCGTCTGCTTTAGCAGATCGACATAGCTGATGATGGCTGTCAAAGGAGTGCGAATATCGTGGGACACATTGGTTATCAGCTCGGTTTTCAGCCGTTCGGCGCGTAACCTTTCCCTGGTTGCGTTTTCGTAATCCTCGGCTAAAGAAAGTACCGAAACAGCCAAAATAGTCAGGGCACTAAGTGAAAACACCGCAAACAGAAATGCCGGCGTATTCAGCCGGATCCTCTGTACTGCGGTGGTGAATGAGATGATTAGCAGATAAGTCAGGTTTCCTGCCAGCAGAAAGGACATCAGCAGACCAAGGGGTTTACTTGGGGGGTAAAAACGAAAGAACTTGGGCCATAACCAGTTTAACTGGTTGCTTTTATAGCGAAGCACCACCTCGGTAAGCAGTCC
>WRDA01000027.1 GCA_009783675.1 Symbiobacteriaceae bacterium
CATGACCTTCAAGAAACCATACGAAAAGAAAGGCAATTCTTCATGGCTGCTCTTAAAGCTGATCAGACTCTGTATTCTGAGATAATGCATCACCTGCTCTCTTGGTTACCCGAGGATGTTGCACTGACGAGCATCATTTATGAAATGACTGGGACCCTGAGCATTTTTGGCAATAGTGCGAATCTGTCATCAATAGCTCATCTGCTACAACTCATCGAATTAGATGAGTCTTTTGGTATTCTCACTATTTCTCCTTTGACTAACCAGGGGACAGGATTTAGTTTTAGCCTACAAGTCGGGTATTACAAGGAGATGCATTAAGGAGGGGTCTGGTGATGAGATTAATAACAAGGCCTTTGTTTACTGTTAGTAAACAATCCTGGCCAAATCTCATGATCAATACTCTGCTCTTCCTGATGCCCGTAGTCCTCATTACAGGTATGCTCCTGCCATCCTGGAAAAGATACCGGGTACTTACTTCAGAGTTGACAGAGTTGGGTAAGACATTAAATAATGCAGCGTCAGTTCTTGTTGAAAGCCAGTTGGTCACTGAAGAGGCACAGCTCCCCTTCCTAGACGAGATCTCACTTATTAGGTATTTGGAAACTCTGGCTCACCGACATATGGTAGGAATCTCAGAACTTAGCCTCACTGAACAACACCATCAGTATGGCTTTACCGGTTACTCCATTTTTCTCAGCTTGGGAGGCGATTTTACCTCTCTGACAGAGTTTATTGAAAGTCTAGAGATCTCATCGCACCCACTGCAGGTGATTCGCTGGAGTTATAACAAAGATCCTCTGTCTCAGATGCTCTCCTTGAGACTCAACCTCATTCTATGGGGAGAAGGAGACCGTGATGATGGCAACGAATCCCAAAAACAGGATATCGTCAGACGCAGCAATCCGTTCGTCCTGCCCTGATTATGCCAGGATGCCTGATGCTGGGTTTACTCTGATCGAACTTCTGTTAGTTATGGCTCTCCTCGTCATGCTTACAGTTCTGGCTATACCTACCCTTGATGGTAGTGATTCCATCAAGCTGCGTATGGCTGCAGAAGCGATAGCCAATGAGTTGCGTCTCGGTTTATCTCTGGCTCATGCTCATGGTCAGACGATTCGCATAACCTTCAATATAGCTACTCAATCAGTCGATCTTGCCTATGATACCCCTCCTCGACTACCATTAAAGGTGCCTTATTACCTGCCGGAAGGCATACTCTTCGAACGAATCTACAATGAATACCTTATCTGCAATCCACTGGGAGGCTTTGCTCAGGGTCTCTCCACACCGAATGGTTACACAACCATCCTGACACAGCAGAGAACCAGAGAGAGATACTATATTATAGCATCGGTGTTTTCCGAGCGGGTACGTACCAGTTCTCTCCCGCCATAACAAATAATTGGGAGCATATTATGTGGCGTTTCATTATACCAAACTCACTAAGCACAGGAAATCTGCTCATGGGCTTAATCGCCATCCATTTCTCCTTGCAAGGGGAACCTTTTCCGGCATCTATGGCGATCATTGCAGGAATGGTTTTTGATGCCCTGGATGGAGCCGCCGCCAGAGCATTAGGCGTCAGCAGTGATTTTGGCAAAGAGCTTGATGCCTTAGCCGATGTAGTCACTTTCGGCGTGGCTCCGGCATTTCTTCTCCTGATGCAACTCTCGGGAAATGAAACTCATTGGGTTTGCGCGGTGCCTCTTCTTATTTTTCCGATATGTGGAGCCTTACGCTTAGCCAGGTTTAACTCACAAAAATCCTCTTCTGCCAGAGGGTTTACTGGTATGCCTATTACGGCTGCAGGTGGAATTCTTGCCGTTACTGCTGTGTACTGGCAGCGGTTTGGAGTAAATGCGGTGTTAATAATAACCCTTCTCTTAGCCCTGATGATGGTTAGCCGTCTGCCATATCCCGATGGTAAGTATATCATGCAACGCATTTTGCAATCGAAAAACTGGTCAATAATCGCTGTCTGCTCCGCAGGTCTGATCATTTATAGTTGGGGTGATTGGATACTGATACCTCTCTTTGGATATGCATGCAGTGGTATAATTGTCTGGATCAGTGAGAGGAATGGACAGTAATAGTATCAATTAGGCAGGATTCCCGGCTTTCAGCAGGGAATCAATCTTTGTACAAAAACTGCACTATGAGAATGGGAGGAATAATATGTCCATCAATGGTGAACGAGCAATGGATCTGCTGCGCAGAATTTCTTTCGAACGCCTGGGTGGCACGGCGGAAGAGGATAAGGCTGCCGATATTTTGATCTCTGATCTAGCGACTTTCGGGATATCTGCTGCAAAGGAAAAATTTCCGGTTACTAACTACCGCATTGATCAAGCCAGGTTGACCGTAACCAAACCTTATTCTCAGGAGTACTCTGTTACCGGGTATGGGCGCACAGGAAGCACTGATGAAGATGGGTTATGCGCAGAGTTGATCTACGCAGGAGACGGCGGCGAGGTTGATCTCCATCAGAGTGCAGGTAAAGCTGTCATCTTAAACAGTAGGGTGAGCTTGGAGATCTATGAACGATTGTGCAAAGAGAAGGTCGCCGCCTTCGTCTCGATTAGCGGAAACGTCTTTGATAACCCACAGGACACTGATCTGCATCACTTTAGTATACGGGAGGGGCACCTGAAACACGGTCAGATACCTGGCGTAGTCTTAAGAGCGAAAGATGCCCTGGAGTTGCTGGAGCGGGGAGCCAGCGAGATTAGACTGGAACTTTTTCAGGAAGATCTCCCGGTTCAGTCCTGCAATGTGGTTTGTGAGATCACTGGCAGCCTGTTTCCTGAGGAGATAATCGTTTATACCGCCCATTTCGACAGTGTGCACTACAGTTCTGGAGCTAATGACAATGGAGCGGGATCGGTAATCCTGATGGAGTTGTGCAGATACTTTGCCGAACACCAGCCTCAACGCACTCTGCGTTTTGTGTGGTGTGGTAGTGAAGAATACGGCCTCCTCGGCAGCTTCTTCCATGTAGCGGAGCACCAGGAGGATCTGGATAAGGTAAAACTGGTAATCAATGTGGATGTAGCAGGAGGGTTTATCGGTCGTAACTCGACAATCGTTACCGGGCCACAGGCGTTAGTGGATGTTATAGATTACCTGTGTAAAGAGCATGGCATCGCCATGCAACTACGGCATGATGTCTATTCCAGCGATTCTGTACCATTTGCTGAAATGGGTATTCCAGGAGTGAACTTCTGCCGCTTCGGTGCCCCAATCCATAATCGTTTCGATCAACTGCAGTATATCTCCGCTGACCGTCTGGCAGAACTTGGTGAGATTGTCCGCATTTTCAGTGAACGCACTATAAATGCTGCAGTTTTCCCGGTCAAACGTGAGCTTCCGGATAATATTAAGAAATCTATGGTTAAATATTTGCAAAACTCTCGTGGTGAAAAAATGGAGATTCCCGTTGCGCTAAAATAGAGCCCAACCTAACGCTGTTTTCATGGTTTGTATTAGTAAGGAGGTTTCGTTATGCGTCTCATGGTACTGTACTGTTCTCCTCGCAAAAATGGTTACTCTGCGCGCTATTTACAGGAAGCGGTTTTGGGCTACCAGGAAGTACATCCTAATGCTCAGATCATTCCCGTTCATCTTAACGATCTGAACATGAAGGGTTGTCAGCATTGCGGTGCTTGTAAAGCCGAAGATGCGCCGCCCTTATGCCTTCTGGAAGACGATCTTAAGCAGGTATTGCAGACTACTCTGGAAGTAGATGCAGTACTCTGGGGCATTCCAAACTACATGGCAGACTATAATGCCCAGGCTAAGACACTGATCGATCGTTATTACGGCTATATGAAGAAAGAAGCCTCCACGCTGCCTTCCACCCAAAAGTCGGCTGTTATTATGGTGCAGGGTAATCCTGATACGGATCGGTTTAAAGATGTGGAAGAGTTTGTGGTTGGTTTTCTAGGGCAACGAGGGCGCCGTGTCGCCTATGGACTTACCATAGGTGGTTGCCGGGGTGTAGATGGATCTGCCGCTCCTCAGGAGGAGTTGGAAAAGGCTCGCAACCTGGGACGAAAGCTGGCTGAATAACCTGGCTGAGATGAGTCACAGCGCGGGTATCAAGCCCGCGCTTTGCTGAAATTAAAGGACATATACTTTGACAAAGGAGAGGAAGAATGAAAGAGGATTTGCGTATCCTAATAAAGGAACTCACTGCTATCGAGGGTATTTCAGGTCAGGAACAGAAAGTGGTGCGTGCAGTTTTGGCTCACATCAGACCCCTGGCAGACGAGTGCAGTGTAGATGCCTTCGGGAACATCATCGCAGTAAAGCACGGCGGTGAACCAGGGCCCAAGGTGATGATCGCTGCTCATACAGATGAGATAGGCGCAATCATCAAGAGTATAGAGAAAAATGGGTGGATTCGCTTCGAGAAGATCGGGGGAACAGGTGATGCTTTGCTCCTGGGCCGGCAGGTCTCGATTAAAGGACATTTCGGTATCGTGGGAGCAAAGTCTGGTCATTTCATGTCACCCAGAGAGAGAACCGAGGTAAAGCCGTATAGTGAATTATATATCGATATCGGCTGTAAATCGGATGAAGAGGTGAAGGCTCTTGGCATAGGACCCGGAGATCCTATCTGCCATTGGCCGTATTACAACGAGTTTGCCGACGATGATCTGATCTGCAGTAAAGCTCTGGATGACCGCGTCGGTTGTGCGTTGCTCATTCAGCTACTACGCGACCTGCAACAACTGCCCTTCGCAGGGACCCTCTATGCTGTCTTCACGGTTCAGGAAGAGGTAGGACTACGAGGTGCTCAGGTTGCTGCATTCAGTATACGCCCGGATTATGCTATTGCCGTTGACACTGTTCCTGCAGGAGATACCCCGGATATTAACTACATTAGAGAATTACCGGTCAGTATTCGCCAGGGTCCTCTTCTGCAGCTGATGAGCCGCAGCTTCCTGATGAACCCCATAATGAAAAAACTTATGCTCCAGGTATGCGATAATAGTAAGCAACCCTATCAGGTTGCTCTGTTTACCGGTGGTAATACCGATGCCGCCTCCATTCATCTGGTGGCGGATGGTATTCTCTCCGCAGCCCTGACTATACCCAGGCGCTACTCCCACTCACCGGTGGAAGTCATGGACCTCAATGATTGCGTAGCTACTCTGGAGATTCTGAAACAGTTTGTCAAAGAGATGGGTAGTTTCGAGCCTCTCTCTTTCGCCGATATGGAGTGATGGTCATGAACGAATCTATATGGAACAGGTTGACAGCTGAACCCTCTCAGGAGAGGACAGGTAGTCATTTCATCAGGGATATCGTCATTGAGGATATTGCCGCGCAGAAGAATGGAGGTTTCGTTCATACACGATATCCGCCGGAACCCAATGGCTATCTGCATATCGGTCATCTCAAAGCTATTTATGTGGATTATGGTCTTGCTGTAGAGTTTAATGGCACTTGCAATCTGCGCTTCGATGATACCAATCCCGAGGGAGAAAGTATGGAATATGTCGAGGCATTGATCGCAGATTCCCACTGGCTTGGCTGTTCCTGGGGGGATCGTATCTTCTATGCCTCCGATTACTTCGAGATGCTCTACGAATTCACCCAGGATCTCATTCGCGATGGTAAGGCGTACGTGGACGATCTATCGGTAGAGGAGACGCGCCTCTACAGAGGAACTCTGACTGAGCCTGGCAGGAACTCTCCCTGGCGGGATCGTTCGATAGAGGAGAGCCTGGATCTCTTTGCACGCATGCGAGCCGGTGAGTTTCCGGAAGGAGCAAGGACAGTGCGAGCTAAGATCAATATGTCAGCCGGAAACATCAATATGCGCGATCCTGTATTGTATCGCATTCTGAAGGCAGACCACTATCGCACCGGAGATACATGGTGTATCTACCCCATGTATGATTATCAGCATCCCATCTCCGACGCCATCGAGGGTATAACCCATTCCTGTTGTTCTTTAGAGTATGCAGATCATAACGAATTATATCGATGGTTTGTCGACAATGTCCGCTGGCAGCATCGGTCTTTGCAACCGGAAAACCCCATTATTCCTTCCCAGTATGAATTTTCTCGTCTGAACATTACCTATGTCATTATGAGCAAACGTAAACTTAAACGTCTGGTAACCGAAGGATATGTTTCTGGCTGGGATGACCCAAGAATGCCGACCATCAGCGGTTTACGGCGCCGTGGCTATACCGCGGCTTCCTTGATGGACTTCGTCACCCGAGCCGGAGTTGCCCGCAGTCCTACCTTGGTTGATATCGCCCTGCTCGAACACTGTATCCGCGAAGAGTTAAATTTATCGGCTCCCAGAGTCATGTCCGTTCTCAAACCTTTAAAAGTGATCCTGACTAATTATCCGGACGGACAGTTTGAAGAGGTTGAGGTGGAAAACAATCCCGAAGACCCCAACGCTGGAGTGCGCATGGTAAAGTTTGGCCAAGAATTGTACATTGAACAGGACGACTTCATGGAGGTACCGGTAAAAGGGTTTCACCGTCTTTGTCCGGGAGGTGAAATACGCTTGAAGGGCGCTTACATAATCCGTTGTGACGCTGTGGTCAAGAATGATTCGGGTGAGATTACCGAATTACTCTGCAGCTATGATCCGGAAACCAAGAGCGGTGCAACGGCAGGTAGCCGCAAGGTCAAGGGGACCTCACACTGGGTCGAAGCCAGCAGCGCCATAGACGCTACAGTACGTCTCTATGACAAGCTCTTTACTATTCCCGATCCCGAAGCGGACGCCGAAGAAGGCGTTGACTTCGTCGCTCACCTCAATCCGGACTCCCTTGATCTGCTTACTGGATGTAAGATGGAGCCATTTCTCGCCAATGCACCTGCAGAGATGCGTTATCAGTTCATGCGCCAGGGTTACTTCTATGTCGATCATGTGGACCATGCCCTGGGTAACCTGGTCTTCAACCGCATCGTTAGTTTAAAGGATGCCTGGGTCCGGGAACAGAGGAGATAGATATGGTCTTTATGCGACTGGGTATGACCAATGCCTGGCGCAATATTGCTCGCAGCAGCCTGGCGGTGCTGTCTATGATGCTGGCTGCTGCTTTCCTGACGAACGCCATCAGTTTGAGCAGGGGTTATCCCAGCATGCATAGTCACACATTCAGGGCAGTTCTGGGTGGCGAGATCGCCGTCTATGACCTCCCTTTCTTGGGTGTCATCCCCGAGGGTGAATCATCCTGGGTCTACCACAAGCCAATTTCCAGTCCCTTTACTGATTTGTCAACTTTTTTTCCCGAGCTAGAACAAAGAGGATATCTGCAAAGGCAAGTTCCAAGTAGCCCCTTAGACTCTCCTTTACTGGCGGAGTTGCAGCAGTATAGCGGTGCTTCAGGGGTGTATCCTCGCTACCAGATTCCGGCTGAGATGCTTAGCACTGGTTTCAGATTGCCCGTGGCTTTACGTGGTAGGGATGGTTCTTTAGATTATTTACTGAAGACTCACCCTCAGGAGTTGATCACCCAGGGACGTTGGCTATTGCCCTCTGACGAAGGACAGTATGTGGCAGTTATTTGTGCCCATGGCAGCCAACTGCCGGAGCAGGGAAGAATATCCGTGGGGGAAGTTATACAGGTTGCCGTCCCAAAAATATGTTTTGCCAGCGGTGAGCCTGGGCTGGATTATGATGATCCGCTGATCATACAGTTAAGTATCGTGGGACAGATCGCAATTCCTACCCGTGATGCAGAAATGATGATCACAGACAATGCAGGAAACCAGCAACTCTTTAGCTCCAGATTGTTTTGGCGACTTGATGAACTGCAGATCCCATTGTCTACCTGGCAGGGAATCTGGACACAGGTAGCCGATCAGGCCTTTCAGCCAGAACAGGTGATGCTGATAGTGGAGGATCTCTCCTATATCGAAGACACGATGGCAGAGTTACAGCAAGGGTATCCACAACTTACCTTCCAGCATGTTCCTCAGCTGATAACCAAGGCTTATAATCAGTTACTCATAGAAGACCTTACCGGACTATCGGCTACTGCGATAGAAACACTCAAGCAAACTGTTCCGGGTCTCCAGCAGGGGGTGATGCCTCTCGATTTGCGTATGCCTGTCAGTGTTCTGATCTTTTTTAATGCAGCTATGATCATGATAGCTAATATGTTGATCATGGTCAGTGAACGCAGGCAGGAGATTGGTATACTAAAAGCAGTAGGAGCGAGGCGCCGCGAGATTGTCATAATGGTAATCAGTGAAGCCCTGGTTGTTTCGTTAGTCGGCGCTTTTGTCGGATTCATGTCTGTCAGAATTCCGGCAACTCTAAATCAAATTCTAAACACTGTATCTCTTAAGCATATGCTGCTTTCTGTAGTCCTGGACCTTATCCTGGTCAGCGCCATGGCAGGAGTCTCGGCCGTATGTTTCGGTATGATTCCTGCTTTGCGCATGGCAGGCTCCAGCGTAAATGAGGTCTTTCGACATGAGTAACTTAACCATCGTAAGAAAACATGCAGGCAAAGAAGAGGGGATAGGGAGCATTTGGCGTCTCTCTCAGAAGAATGCCTGGTTTTGGCGCTGGCGTCTGTTCACCGTTGCTGCGGTAATCTCCTTGTCATTCACTTTATTTACCCTCTATGGTGCATTTATGGACGGTGTTGCCAGCAGTGGTCTGGCGAGAACAGAAGGACTTAGTACTAAGTATTATGACGTATTAGTGATTCCTCCACCTAATAAGACAATCAAGGATAGGGACGAACTCCCGATGCCTAAGTATCAGCGTAAGATCTTCGGAGTTGGTGAGGCAGCTGTTGGGCTCTTCGCAGACAGCAGAACAGGGTCGATTTCGCTCTTGGGGATTCAGTCAGATAGTGCGTTCTTTGATTTTGTAACTGAAGAGCTTCAAGGATGCAGGCTAAAACAACAGGGAGAAGCTTTATTGCCAAGTTCTTATGCCAAGCGTAGCAATTTGCATCCAGGAGATCTGTTTTCCTGTTCACGACTTGAGCAAAACGTCCGGCGTAATCTCACCCTGGAGGTTGTCGGTATCTATCATGACGATAGCGCACTTGCTCCAGCGTTGATCTCAATTGATGATGCTTATTCTTTGCAAGCCTTACCGGTTGCAAACAGATATCTGATCAATTATGACCGTAACTCTAAGGATGGCAACCTGCCCAATCTGGTTGAATGGATGGCATCAACTTATCCAGGTGCTCTACTCATCTGCGACGATCTCCCTCACATCATATCTCAGAGCCTGTTGTCGAGAATCTTACTGCCTTCCGCGGGCTTACTCGTTCTATTCTTCATCTTCATGTGTGTAGGGATTCTTACTGTGGCCTTAATGACATTCCTGGAAAGGCGAAAAGAGCTTGCGGCGCTGAAATCATGTGGCATCACCAATAAACAGGTAGGAATTCTTTTGAGTATGGAGTACGTCTACAGTGCCATGGCAGGGTTTGGTCTGGGTTTAATTATGGTGGGTGCAATCAGCTATCGTCTGATGCAACTTGACATAGCCTCGATAGACTCTGTTATTTCATATGGACTGCAGGCTGGCGTCATCACGATTCTGGTCTTATGCCTGGCAGTACTGTTTCCCACACTGACAGCCAGAGCAGCTACCGTAAGTCAGTTGCTCTTCGCTAGAGTCATTCCCCTAAAAACTACTCATATCAACTCCTTACCTAACCAGGAGAGCTGGCTCGTACTGCGTGAACGTCAGGACAATGTTCGCATACTTCGCTTCCCTCTAGCAGAACAGGTCTCGGGTTTTCTTGTCTTTAAACAGGTTGGCGATATGGTGAAGCAAGGTGAGGTAGTAGTTACTTATGAGGGCGTATGGGGAATGCATCTTATTGAGTGGAGCGCGTTATGTGACGGCAGAGTCAGTGAGATTACCCCAGGAGGTATCCTGGTTATTGAACCTGATGATCCACATACCCCGTACTACCCTTACCCCGAAATGATAATACAAAGGGAACAGGAGCGTATCGATCGGATTGAACAGGGGCGACAAGCAGCCAGGGAGGAACGAAGCCGAGATATGTAAGAAGGTTATCGTTTTAATCGTTATTGACATTCAGGATTTCACTGGCTATAATAGGCACGCACTGAGGTTTCTCTCTTTACTTCCAAAGATTGTTCTTTTCGCCAGTGTGGCGCAACGGTAGCGCAACTGATTTGTAATCAGTAGGTTGGTGGTTCGAATCCGCTCACTGGCTCCATCGCATTCCCCGACTACAACTGTGATGTAGCGACACGACAAGCTCATTTTTTGCGTTCAAAAACCTGGAATGGCACATATTCTCACTACACAAGAACCCCACTGCAGCGTCGTGGGTTTTTTCATATCCGGGAGGTATATCATGCACAGCGATACAGATGCAACCCCCCTTGGTATTGCTATTGATGGTCCCGCTGGTGCAGGGAAAAGTACGATAGCAACCTTGTTGGCTCGAAGACTTGGCATTGCCTATCTGAACACCGGAGCAATGTATCGCTCACTGGCTTGGTTGGCGCTCCGTCAGAAGGTTTCCTGGGAGGATGAAAGCGGACTGGTTACTTTGCTTAAATCAGGTGATTTGCATGTCGTCGCCTCCCATTCCGAAACCAGAATATACTATAATGACTATAATATTACTCCAGAGCTGGCATCCGCTGAGGTTGGAGAAGGAGCATCACAGGTCAGCGTTCATGCTGCGGTTCGTCAGGACATTGTTGCCTGGCAGCAACAGTATGCTGCTACACATGATGCTGTTTTAGAGGGAAGAGATATCGGGACTGTGGTCTTGCCTCAGGCCGATTTGAAGATATTCCTGACTGCATCACCCAGAGTACGTGCCGAGAGGCGCTTTACAGAGCTAAAAGAGAAAGGATTATCTACCGGATATAGTTTGGAGGATATCGAACGGGAGATCATCCAACGAGATCAGCGTGACAGCAACAGAGAAATAGGAGCTTTGCGACAGGCGGAGGATGCGATTCTGATTAACAGCGACAAATACAGTGCTCTGGAAATAGTAGAATCAATACTCAATCTACTCATGCAGCGTGGTAATCTATCGGAGGAAGTGTAAATATGTGGCTTTACCGCCTCTGTCATAAGACCATACGAGGCCTGCTCTCTCTTTTCTGGCGCATCGATATTTCAGGTCTGGAGCATGTTCCGGATACGGGAGGAGGCATAATTTGCTCAAACCATAAATCCACCTGGGATCCGGTAGTCCTGGCTATATCCGTCGACAGAACTCTTCACTTCATGGCTAAGGAGGAGCTTTATCGTACCGCTTTTATGAGATGGTTGTTGCCTCAGTTGGGAGCAGTGAGAGTTAAACGCGGATTAACAGATCGACGAGCGATTCGTGAGTATCTGGCCTACCTGAATGCCGGCGATCTCTGTGGGATATTCCCCGAAGGGACTCGATCTCGGGATGGAGAGTTGCATGATTTTTATCAGGGCGCAGCGTATTTTGCTTTAAAAAGTGGCCAACCATTAATTCCAGCTGCACTGGTTGGAGAGGTCGGAAGGGTACGCAGTCATGTACAGGTGAGGTTTGGTACTGCTGTGCAGCCTCCTCATCAGGATAACCCGGAACGGGAAACCATGGAGATTTTGACGAGAAGACTCATGGAGAGTGTCCAGGCTTTACAGGGTTATGAAAATGGCAATTAAAATTGAACATGCGACTGCATCTGGTTTCTGCGATGGTGTTCGAAGAGCTGTCGACTTAGCGGAGGAAGCACTTAGGTCCGGAAAGGTTCTCTGGGCTGATGGTCCTCTGGTACATAACACGCAAATGGTTAACGCTTTGCATGAAGAGGGAATGGAGCATATCTCAGATATCTGCCAGCTTCCTCATGGCGCAACCTTTATTGTGCGGGCTCATGGAATTTCACCTGCTAAATGGCAAACTCTCCAGGAAATCAGCAAGAAAAGGGATCTTAAGCTGATTGATGCGACCTGCCCATGTGTGCAGAGAGTGTTTCAAATAGCCGAGTATTATGCCAGTCAGAATTTTCCTGTTGTCATTCTTGGTGAACGTGATCATCCTGAAGTCGAAGCCGCTCGGGCCTGGGCTGGAGAAAAGGGATACATTGTTTCCGATTATGCTGAGCTCAGGACTCTCTTCCCCGATTATATGAAATCGTTCGCACTCCTGGCTCAAACGACTCTGCCACAGAGTTTTTTTTATGCATTCAGCGAACAGCTGAGAAGGGATTTCCCTAATTGCGTCGTATTAGATACCATATGCGCTGCAACC
>WRDA01000028.1 GCA_009783675.1 Symbiobacteriaceae bacterium
AGTCCTCCTTAATTGTTACATTGTTTCATTGCTACATTGCTTCGTTGTTACGCTAGTTATGTTGATATGCCTTTCATATTATGCCTATCAGCTTGTCAGCCTATCAGCCTCTCTGCGGATCTGATCACTTGCCATTTGGCTTGCTCCAGATCGATGGTTTTTAGTTCTCTGTTCTCCATGAGGATCCTGCCAGCTACGATCACCGTATCCACATCGCTGCCCTGAGCCGTATACACCGCCGCAGCCACTGGATCGTTCAGTGGCACCCAATGGGGAGCATCGGTGTCGAGCAAAACTATATCTGCCGGTGCTCCGGGGATCAGCTGCCCCAGAAGAGGATCCATCTCCAGGGCTTTAGCTCCGCTGCGCGTTGCCAGATGAACCATCTGCACTGCCGGCTGCAGCAGAGGATCCAGCCAGGCTCCCTTCTGCAGGATGGCTGCCAGATGCAGCTCTTCGAACATGTTCAGATTATTATTGCTGGACGCGCCGTCGGTACCAAAAGAAAGACTGACTCCGGCATCCAGCATGGCCTGCAAGTCGATGATGCCACTGGCCAGCTTCAGATTGCTGCTGGGGCAGTGGACGGCATGGACTCCCAAGCGAGCCAGAGTTGCCCGATCGCTATCATCCAAGTGAACGCAGTGCGCGGCGATGGTCCTGGAAGTCAGGATGCCCAGTTCGGCAGCGATGGCTATGGGCCGCTTACCATATTGCGCCAGGCTCTCCTCCACCTCACGGCGAGTCTCATGCATATGGGTATGCACGGCTACATCATTAGCCTGGATGAACTCCCCCATCTCCTGCAGAGCCTGATAAGGTGGAAGGTAGGTGGAATGGACCAGAGCCATGACCCTCAGGCGATTCTCACGCAGGTCCCACTCCTGCTGAAAAGCCTTAAATTCGGCGAAGATGTTTTTATACTCTTTCCCGCCAGGAGTAAAGCGCAGGTCGATAAGGTTCTGACTGATCTTGGCCCTCAAACCGCTTTGCAAAACGTTTTGCGCTCCCTGCTCCGGATAGAAGTACATGTCGACGAACCCGGTAGTGCCACAAAGGATCATCTCAGCCATCTCCAGCATAGAAGCCCAATGGATGTCTTCGGCAGTGAGTTTGGCTTCGGTAGGGAAGATGCGGGTTTCCAACCAGTCCTGTAGATTAAGGTCGCTGCCATAATTGCGCATTAGATTCATCCCCACATGGGTATGGGTGTTGATCAGTCCAGGCATACCCAGACGATGCCTGCCGCTGAGGATGCGTTCGGGTGCGAAATCGGCACAACGCCTGGCTGCTTCAGGATCTGTCGCCGACAGGAGAAAGGCGATGCGCTCCCCCTCGATACCAAGATGCATCTCTTGCAACAGTGGTTGGTCCAAATCGCCGGTCAGTAGGGTAAGGTTTTCGATAAGCAGTCTCACAGGGCAGTGCCTCCTTGTATGTCGTTTACTGCATTGTCCAATGTTACAATGTCCAGCTGTTGATATAGGCTTGCTGTTCGGCAGTCAGGATGTCCACGGAAGTTCCCCAGCTCTGCAGTTTGAGACGAGCGATGCGGGTATCGATCTCTGCCGGCACATCGTAAACCCCGACCTTAAGCGCCCCCTCCTGCTGCACCAGATAGACTGCCGACAGAAGTTGCAGGGCGAAGGAGAGATCCATGATCTCGGCAGGATGACCATCACCACTGGCCAGATTCACCAGGCGGCCGGCGGCGAGGAGATTCAGCCAGCGACCGTCTGCCAGGCGGTAGCCAGTAATGTTGCGCCGTCTTTCCACACATTCCACGGCGAGAGCTTCCAGATCGGGAATGTTTACTTCCACATCGAAATGACCCGCATTGCAAAGGATAGCTCCATCGCGCATCTGCTTAAAATGTCTGCCGATGATGACATCCTTACAACCGGTACAGGTGACAAAAATATCCCCCTGGGAAGCGGCTAAATCCATCGGCATCACTTCGTAGCCGTCCATGCGTGCTTCGATGGCCTTAACCGGGTCGATCTCGGTGACGATGACCCTGGCTCCCTGACCTGCCGCGCGCATGGCCAAACCCCGCCCCACCCAGCCGTAACCGGCGATCACTACGGCCTTGCCAGCCACGATCAGATTTGTGGTGCGGTTGATACCATCCCAGGCGGATTGACCTGTACCATAGCGATTATCGAAAAGATACTTGCATTTAGCATCGTTAACCGAGATGACCGGATAGAGCAGGGTACCCTCCTGATGCAAGGCACGCAGGCGTTGCACTCCCGTGGTCGTCTCCTCGGTGCCACCGATGACCTTCTTAGCCAACTCTTTAAGCTCGGTATGCAGCAGGAAAGCCAGGTCGGCGCCATCATCGAGGACGATCTGCGGTCCATGGGCCAGAGCGGCGCGCAGGTGGCTGAAATACTCCTCGGAAGTAGCCCCATACCAGGCAAAAACCGGGATCCCTTCTGCGGCCAAAGCAGCCGCCACGTCGTCCTGCGTGGATAACGGATTGCTGCCAGTAACCTGAATCTCGGCTCCCAGGCGATGCAGAGCCAGGACCAGGCGCGCAGTCTTAGCCTCGAGATGGATCGAGAGGGTGGCACGCCTGCCCTTGAAAGGCTGTACCTCGTACAGTTCTTTTTCGAGAAGATTGAGCAAAGGCATGTAGGAATCGACCCAGGCGATCTTCTGCTTACCGGCAGGCGCCAGACTAATATCGCGAATGATAGACATGAAATCCTCCTTTGCAACTAACCACTAACCACCAGCCACTAGCCACTGATCCTGCTTACAATACCCCTTACCAGTTTGATAAACCTTTCTCCTGCCAGGCGTCCGGTTTCCAGCACTTCCTCGTGGTTTAGCTGCTGGCCAGTCACACCCGCTGCCATGTTGGTGATACAGGAGATCCCCAGGATATGCATCCCGGCATGGCGTGCAGCGATAACCTCGGGTACGGTGGACATGCCAACTGCATCCGCTCCCAGGATGCGCAGGAGGCGAATATCGGCAGGGGTCTCGAAGTGAGGGCCCTGGGCGTAAGCATACACACCTTCCCGCACGGCGATTCCCTCTTCTGCGGAAACCTGTCGCGCCAGTTGCAACAGCTCTTCGGTGAAAGGCTTGGTCATATCGAAGAAGCGAGGTCCCAGTGAAGCCATATTCTCTCCCCGCAAAGGCGAAGGGCAGAAGAGGCTCACCAGGTCACGAATCAGCATCAGGTCGCCGGGTTGAAAGGTCAGGTTGATCCCGCCGCTGGCATTGGTGACGATGAGGTTAGGGATGCCCCACTTGGCGAAGGCTTGCACCGGATAAACCACCGTCTCCATGGCATGCCCCTCATAGTAATGGAAACGCCCCTGCATGGCCACGACTTTCCTGCCTTCCAGATTGCCACAGATCAGCCTTCCTGAATGACCAGGAACGGTAACTGCAGCAAAACCGGGAATCTTCTCATAGGGGATGGACAACCTGTCTTCGATTTGGTTCCCAAGTTCACCCAGTCCTGAGCCTAAGATTATAGCTGCCAAAGGAGCATCTCCCAAGGCGTTCTGCAGATACTCACCGGTTTGGCTGAGTAAGTGTTCTCTGGAATGCGCCGATACCTGATTAGCCTGCAACCGAAATCCCTCCCTGATAATAACGTCCGAGCAGAGCCGCACCATACAGACCGGAATCTGCTCCAAGTTGTGTGCTGACGACGCGCGTAGGCTTAACATAACGTCCGGCATAACTCTCCAGGGCAACCGCTTCCTGGAGTGGTTCTGTCAGACGCTCCCTCTGATTACCCAGACCTCCGCCGATGGCGATCTGCTGGGGTCTGAAAATCGACACCAGATTGACGACAGCCTGTTTTAGCAGGAAGATATAGCGGTCATAGACACTCCTGGCGGCTTTATCGCCGCTGAAGGCCAGGTCGAAGACCTGCTCGGGCCGTAACAACTCCAGATCGTTAGTGCAGGCCTGCCAGAGAGCAGAAGTAAGATCATCCTGTGCTGCTGCACGAGCCATGCGCATCAGGGAGGCCGCAGCGGAGTACGTCTCCCAGCATCCCCGGCGCCCGCAGTTGCACTGAGCACCGCCGGCGACGATCACCATGTGGCCGACTTCACCGCCGGCGAACTGATTGCCGTGGAGGATGCGCCCGTCGGTGATGACTCCGCCACCTACTCCGGTGCCCAGGGTTATGACCATGGAGTCCTTCATACCCTGGTTTGCTCCCAGCCAGGCTTCGGCTAAGGCTGCGGCATTGGCATCGTTCTCCAGATAAATGGTCAGGGGAAGTTCATCATGTATCAGATCCCGTAAATCCACATCCACGAAAGGCAGATTGTTGGCATAGACTACCTTACCCCGATCGTTATCGATGATCCCCGGAGCACCGATGCCCAAAGAGAAGACATCCTCGAGGGTGATCTCCTCCGCAGCCAGCAACACCCGGCAAGCATCCGCCATACTCCGGATCACCGCCGTGGCATCTTCCTGAGGCGTCCTGACAGAGTGTCTGCGCAGGATCTGCAGTTTTTCGTCGAGTAATGCAGCTTTTATACTAGTCCCACCGAGATCGATCCCAAGCAAATAACCTGGCATGGAAGGCCTCCTATGAGTTGAAAGTGGAGAGTTGAGAGTGGAGAGTTAATGGCACTCTTCGTACTAATCCGTGTGAATCTGTGAAATCCGCGTGACTCGCACGCGCAAAAACGTTCCTCCCTATTCCCTGTTCCCTGTTCCCTGTTCCCTGTTCCCTATTCCCTATTCCCTGTTCCCAAGACTAAACACGCATCTGGATTCCCCTACTACTTCATCATTATCGTTGGTAATCTGCGGCTGGGCTAGCCCCAGCATCCTCTGGTGTCCGGCTTCGTTTTTATAGCCAAGTTGAGCGAAGATTTCGTTGATTAACAATGGCCAGGACTCCTCCGAACCGTCGCGAACCTTGAAGGCAATGCCTAAGCGCTCCTTGCGCATGCCAATGGTGTAAACACCCCTGGCTCCACCTTTTGCGATAAGGTTGGGGTCCATATTCACCAGTGAGCAGATATAATTGGTCCCGGTGATATAGAGGGGCAAGCGGGTGATGATCTCCCCCAGAGAGGTAGCCGCAGCAGAAAAGACCGAATCGTCGATGCGGTCGGGACAGGCCAGCTTCATCGCACCCAGAGCCATATTGCGCAGAGGGACGGCGAAAACCGGCACTCCACAGCCATCAACGCCGATCCCGATCTCCTTAAGGGGTACCTCAGTAAACATGGAGATGACCTTTAGGATCTGCCTCTGCACTGGGTGATCGCTACGCCAGTACTCGCCGACAGGGACACCGAGATGACGAGCCATGGTCAGCATGGCAGCATGCTTCCCGGAG
Source organism: Symbiobacteriaceae bacterium (assembly GCA_009783675.1). Taxonomy (GTDB): domain Bacteria; phylum Bacillota; class JAAYKD01; order JAAYKD01; family WRDA01; genus WRDA01. The sequence goes on from WRDA01000028.1 coordinate 5,336, forward strand.
CAGTTATGGTAGATGCGACGTTTGGGACCTCCCTGACAGATCACTGCTTCACGGCTGGCGGCATGGCTTGGATAGACCGGTTGCATGCAGAGATCAGCCTCGCGACAGCCTATCTTAGTCAGGATTCCCTCCACGGCAGCGACATGAAAGGGTTCGCCGCGATGAGAAGAAGCCATAATCGCCAACTCTTCATCGCTAAAACCAAACTCTTTGTCCAGCCCCCAGGCCAATACAGGCAGAGCCTGGATCGGTTTGGAAGCCGATCGATAAAAGACCATAGCGTCCACATTCCCCGCTGAACCGACCAGATGCCCATCCACATCCACGACAGCAATAAAGCCGTCATGGGTATTCTCCAGGATGCCACCCCGATACTCTTCGACCAGGCGAACCGCACCTTCTGCCTGCTGCACTGTATATCGCTCCCTTAGATTCAGGGTCTGTGCTTACACACTATCAGACTATATAATCACTTGCTATGAAGTTCGCGAAGAGATCAGGCGCTTCCTCCCATGAGAGTCTTTGATGGTATAAAATCTCCGTATATCTCAAGGGTAAAGGAGATGAACAAAGTAAGATCAGTAAAATTAAGGAGGATTCTCCTCCGGGTTCATGGAAGTAATAGTCAAGTAACCGTTTTACCGCAAGGTTTCTTGCCTGCAATCTGAAAGGAGAAGGAATATATGCATCCCATCGCCCAAGCTATCGAAGCTCTGTTTAACCGTGAAGGTTGGAAGATCCAGAAGCGTGACGAGCGCAGCTACTCTTTCGGTTTTCGTGGCAATAACAATCGTTATGACTTCATCGCCCGCATTGGCGAGCGTCACAATACGCTCAGCATCTATGCCATCCTGCCCATGCAAGCCCCCAACAATAGACTGCATGAGACCGCAGAGTTCCTGCATCGCGCCAACTATGGCCTGATCATCGGCAACTTCGAAATGGATTTCCGTGATGGTGAAGTTCGCTATAAGGCCAGTGTGGACTTCGAAGACAATCAGCCAGCACCTGACCATATCAATAGCCTGATCGACTGTGCTCTGGCCATGTCTGATCGCTATATTCCCGGTCTGGGCAAGGTCATTTTCGCCAATGCCGATGCCGAAGAAGCCATCAAAGAGATCGAAGGATAGTGCCAACCGAAGCGAAGAAAAGCCACGACCGTGACGGTTGTGGCTTTTTAAATACTATCAGGCAGCATCTTGGACGTTATCCCGCCATGGAGATCAGCGACCTGCTAAAGCTGCTCTACCAAAACGAGTTTGGTGCCGAGCACCTGATCAGCGACACAGAGGTCAGCCAGCGCTACCTCAGAGATGAGCTGGATCGTTTACAAAGCACTTCAGCTAATGGCGATGAGACCGCGGATGGGGAGGAAGCTCCGGATCATGAGCTGTCTGCTTCAGATGATGTCGAGGAGATCGGCAACGGCCTGAGCAGAGTCTATCTGCGGATGCTGTTAAGAGGCGATCTAACACTGCAGACTCTTAACCGTATCTTCCTCCTAACGGCGAATCGTTCTCTTGGCAGCATAGCCTCCTTCGACGCGAAAGGCGCTGCATTGATCAGACTTTGCGCAGAAGGGTCATTGCCTTTCGACGCAGCCGATCTGGTTCAGGCACTTGCTGAGCATCGCCAGGCTGGATATCCTGCGCTAAGGCACAGCGATACCTATCGCCGAATATATGCTCCGGCTTACCGAGTCGTCGCCAGAGAGTTCAGCAATCTCATCCTTCTGCTAGGGCATATCGATAATCTGCTGGCTGAGAAAAACAGGGTTACCATCGCTATTGAAGGTCCCTGCGCCTCAGGGAAGACCACTCTTGGCGTACTTCTGCAACGGATCTATCAGGGCAACCTGATCAGCAGCGATGCTTTCTTTCTGCGTCCTAAGCAGCGTACCCCCCAGAGGCTGGCTGAACCAGGGGGAAACATCGACTACGAGCGGTTTGCTGCTGAGGTTATCCGACCGCTGGAACTGGGAGAACCCTTCGCTTACCGCCCCTTCGATTGCACAAGCTTAACCATGCAGGATCCCATCAGCGTCGATCCCGGCAAACTGACTGTGGTCGAAGGAGTCTACAGCATGCATCCGGTGTTGCATGCAACTTACGACCTGAGCATCTTTTTAGAGATCGATCCCCTCCAGCAGGAGAGTCGCCTTGGCAAGCGAAGCCCCGAGTTGCTTCCCCGCTTTCAGCAGGAATGGATTCCCATGGAGAACCGCTACTTCGAAAGCTTCGCTATCCGCCAAGGCTGCGACCTCATCCTGTCCCAAGAGGCAAATGAATCATCCGCATCTGCAGGAGGCTTCACTTACCAGTGGAATGACCACGCACTGGCTGAACTAGCGTTTTAGACCCAGTTCATATTTACAGGTGAAAGTGCGCTGGTGGCTATACGGTTGGCCAGAGGATCGAAAGTATAGTTATCATCGTAGAAGTTACCCAGAATAACGCAGCCGGCACCTGATGCAAAGTGGAGCACGAAGGACATGTTGAAGCCATTCGACCAGTAGTTCACCCAGCGATATGTTCCATTGTCTCCCAGCCTGAATAAAGAATTGCCACTGTAGCTCTGGGTTTCACGCATAGCGCCCAGGATGGTTCCAGAGGATTGAGGGTTCTTGATCGCATTTGTGAGGGCGGCAAACCAGATGCCCATATCGGCTGAGGTGCTGTAAACTTCGATGGGAGCACCCAGGAAGCCGAAATCGTAGTAGCTGGCGGGACCACCATTACGTGTGTGAGGTAGAGCGACAGGATTGCTTAACCCTGCACCCCGAACTGCAGTGCTGGTCATGCCCAGGGGTTGGAAAAGCAACTCCTGCAGCAACTGATTATAGCTGAAGTCTGTGCCAGCATAGTCATTATAAGCCGTTGTCATGATCATGGTCAGCAGACCCATGGAAAGGTCGCTGTAGGCGGGGGTTCCCGGAGCCCTGGGGTAAGTAAGGTTTACCAGATCCTGCTCGAGATCATGCAGTGAATAGTTGGCAGGTCCAATTGAATTGAAACTGGCAGGCCAACCGGGCAATCCTGATGTATTAGTCGCCATCTGTCTGAGAGTTGGCCACACCGAGCCGTTATACTTAGCGGCATCAGGATAGAATGTTCCCAGAGTCCAACTCTCCTGCAGGATGCCTCTTTGCAGGAGCAACTGATACAGGGTGGCTGTGAAGGTATTGGCTGCTCCGCCCAGTTCGAACAGAGTACTGTCTGTGATTTCAGTCTTTGTACCGACGTTATCTGCGTCGGTTTCGTTATAGCCAAAGCTCATGGTGCCCTGAGTGTAGGGGCTGAAGTAACCCAGGGACATGCCCGCGATGTTGCTCGCGCGGTAAGTTGTAGCTGCCAGTCGGTAAACTTCATCCTCGAACACCTTGAAGCTGGGAGGAGGTTCAGCGCTGGCAGTTACCAGATATGTCTGCCCGTTGAGCAATCGAATACCTCCGGTGGGGGTGGCGTGAGTTATCACAGTACCGCTCAGAGGAGCGGCTGCAGTGGGATTGTCGGTAATAATTCCGGCAGCGTTCGTGTACAGATAAGTGGTTATATTCTTATATGTGCCGGGAGTCGTGACCGAGAGCATGTAATACAGACCGGGAGTTAGATTCGTAATACATCTGTCTCCGGCTACTCCCAGACTGCCTGGCGCGAGTTTTACCAGATTATCCTGGCTGCCTTTGGTAGGGCTGCTGAGAACCACATCCAGTATCTCTGCGCAGAGGCCATCTGCGAGGCCGCTTTGATCGCTGTTGTTCAACATGCAGACGACGCCGGCATTGGCTTCGGGCACACACATGTACATCGTGCTGTAGCCATTGACAGCTCCGCTATGATACAGCAGCTCGCCATAACGAACACCAGTAGGTGTCAGGGCGGGAGCCGGCAGCCTGCTTGGGCGGTTAGGTTGCACCATCCACCCCAGGGCATTGAAGGACCTGCCCATATTGTCCAGATTGGTGCGTGGCTTGATGATCTCTGCCACGGCAGCATAAAGCGGATGATCAGACATATAGTCGCCACAGTGCAGAGCCATCAGCAAAGCTAAATCCCTGGAAGTGCTCTTGATGCCTCCACATCCCGCCATGGCATCAAAATGCCATTCAGTCGAAGGCACTCCTTGTGAGTTATGGGGCAAAGTTTTGCGTGCCAGCATGCTGTCATCACTGATTACTTTGGTGGACAGCAAGCCCAAGGGAGCACCGAGCAGATCAATAAGCAAATTATTATAGGCGCGTCCTGAATTCAGGTATCCTTCCACAGATGCGTTGTAACGCTGGTCTCCTGTCAGGCGATAATAGACATCCGCCAGAACATTGCCAAGGACACCCACGCCAAAGTTGGAGTAGGAGTTGACGGTGCCAGGTTTATAATCGTAGATAACATTGGCTAACTCGGCTTCCATACGGGCTCGGGTATAGAACTCGTATGGCGCCTGAGGATCCCTGTCAATGCCGTTCGGTTCCCAGTTGCGAGGCATTCTGGTCAAACCGGAAGTATGAGCACCCAGATCTTCCAGGGTAGGAGCAACATGCGTTCCATCGGCATCAATAAAATCGGGAATATTGAAGTACTTGCTGATAGGATCGGTCATCTTAAGCCAGCCCTGTTGATCGAAGTAAGCCAGGAGCAGCGAGGCGAAAGGCTTAGACAGAGAAGCTATTTCATACACAGAGTGCTCATCCACAGGGGTTCTGCTGGCAGGATCGGCGTAACCTGCATCACGCGAGGACTGAGATGTGCCGAAGTTGAAGTACTGTATCTGGCCATTCTTAACCACGCTGACCACCATGCTGGTGAAGCTGGCGTAGAGGTTACGGTTACAGATGGCTTCGATCTGTTGCAGTATCTCCGCAGTAAAGAAGCCACTCGTCAGTGGATAGCTGACAGAGCCGGATACACTGTATGTAACGCCATTGATCAGGCCAGTAATTCCACTGGCAGATAATAAAGCCAGACCAGCCGGATCTGCAGTCAGGGAGCCATCTTTGGCCACATACATAGTGGTGGGATTTGTGACGCCTACGCTGACGGTATAATACATGCCGAGATCCAGACCCAGAATTGCGTTGGCAGCGGGAGTGCCCAGACTGCCTTCCACCAGTTTGACCACCTTAGCCGGACGAAACTGGGTGAAATAGCAGGCTCTGATCTGAGTGTTGCCCTTGGTGTCCACATAGACAGTGAACTCTGGTTCTTCGATATTAGCGCCGCCTAGAATATAGGTGTCTTCGGCATTGTTTCTGATGTTGAAGGTCTTGGAGAACTCACCATAGATACTCTTGATAGTGATATGGAGATCGTTGGTATTGCCATTTAACTGGGTTACATAAGCAGAAACGGTTGCATCGGCGACTGTTATGGCAGCGGGGGCAGCCATGACAAGCGTAAACAGAGATATGACCAGAGAAAGAACCATAGAAACGGCTATCATCCTATTGCCCATTAGGATACTCCTTTCATATCTCGGGCAGTGAACTTTTGCCCGACATCTTCCATTTAAACAGGACTAATTGGTAATCCAGGTGACTAATGACCTACCCTCCTCCTTGTGTAAGCTGAGCTGCATGATCTGGTGCGGTTGCATATCCAGGCAACTGTCTGCTCATCATGTCAGCTACATCTTGCAAAAGATCCATCTCTACATCTATCTCACTTCACCCGGTAAGGGCTTGAGTCCTGCCATTTTTAAGAATTTTCTCCCAGAGGCGGGGCATCCGCA
>WRDA01000029.1 GCA_009783675.1 Symbiobacteriaceae bacterium
CGAATCAGACGATTCAAAACCTCGTTGAGCTGACGGATGTCGATGGGTTTGGAGATGAAAGCATCGAAACCATTTTGCAGGAAGATTTCCGCCTGGCCAACCACTGCATTAGCAGTAAGAGCTACGATAGGCTGGTTATAGCCCATTTCCCGCAGCTTCCGGGTCGCTTCCATGCCATCCATCTTTGGCATCATATGATCCATGAAGATTATATCGTAGACAGCCCCATCCTCTACCAGTTGCAAAGCCTCGAAACCACTGAGTGCAGTTTCGATCTTTAAGCCATAAGGTTTCAGCATTATTTTGGCTACATCGATGTTTGTGACCATATCGTCAACTAATAGCACATGTCCATATGGCATTGGCACGCGAATAAGAGGCTCACGTTTGCTAAGAGTGGATGTCGCATTAAACTGGCCAAGATGCTCCGCAGCTTCGCGTCCGATGACTTTCGCTCCGCTGAAGGCTAAAGGCAAACGCACGGTGAAAGTCGAACCCTTGCCCACCTCGCTCTTAACCTCGATAGTGCCTCCCATTAGGCTGACCAGGTTGCGAGTGATGGTCATGCCAAGGCCTGTGCCGACGGTAGTGCGGTTCGCTTCGGCATTGAAGCGTATATACTCGTCGAATAGACGGTGTATCTGTTCGGGACTCATACCCTGACCGGTGTCGCTGATCACTAAAATCAGGTTGGTTTTATCTTCACCGGGAACCGTCTCACTGGAAACAGTTAGTTTTACTTCACCCTCCTGAGTATACTTAAAAGCATTAGAGAGAATGTTATTTAATATTTGCTTGATACGCAGTTCATCGCCGTAAAGGTCGGCAGGCACATTTTCATCCACTTCAAGTTGAAATTCGATCGGTTTTTGCTCGCTGCGCATCTTACTGAAGTTGATGGAATCATTAATCAGGCTGCCTACATCGAACTTGGCCAGCACTAACTCCAGTTTGCCTGCATCAATTTTGGATAAATCCAGGATATCATGAATTATATGCAATAAAAGATCTCCCGAAGAGCGAATTTTAGAAAAGGCTTCATGCACATCCGGCGATAATCCTTCTTCCTGCAGCTGCATTTCGGTAATACCAAGAATGACATTCATGGGGGTGCGAATCTCATGACTCACCGTTGCTAAGAACTGGCTCTTAGCCTTATTACTCTCTTCAGCATCGCTCCAGGCTTGACGCAAATCATCCTCAACCTTATGCATCTCCGCCAGCATAGTCCTGAACTCTCTCATATCCCTGATAAAGGCCAGTACCATCGTATTACCCAAATGGAGCAGGCGCACCAGTGTGATCTCGCAAGGTATTGCTTCACCCTTAAGATTACAATGCACCCATTCGAAACGCTCATATCCCTCTGCGAAGGCTTTGCTCAGCCACTCGTGGATCATATCTTTGGAAAGACGGCCACTTGGCTGATACTTAGGGGAAAGGTCGAAAAATCTCTCCATACACTCTTCTTTGCTGGCAAGGCCAAATAGCTTAACCGCAGCCAGATTACAATTGGTGTTACGAAAATCACTGGTCCAACTGGTCACGCCAAGAGGTGTGGCATCCATCATGATACAGGAGAGTTCTTCCTCTTCCGGAAGATTAGTTCCCTGAGCTGACGCATCTTCTGATGGAATTCTTTTCTTTTCAGATAGATTGCCAGATTTTCTCTGTCCCAAAATAAAAAAAAGCGCGGCAGCTAGTAAAAATCCCAGCAGCAAAGAAGGAAAATGCTGCATTTATCTCACCTCCGGTAGGGTATATCCTAGCAAAAAACCGATTACAAGTCAATGAAGAAACCCAAATGAGGGTTTAGGATCTAGGATTTAAGGTTTAGGATTTGGGAGTGGAGGACGACCGCTGCCAGTCTTCTTACGCTCTTAAATTTGGATCTGTACACAAGAATCATCATAAGAGAAGTACGTAGATTCGCAGTATTAGTAGTAGTAGTTGTGGAAAATGTGGAAAACAGCAGGGAAGCTAATCAGGAGGTCAGGAGGGTTGTGCACAGGCAGGAGCCATATGTGGAAGGAGTTGTGGATGAAAGTGAAAAGATCAGATATCTGCGACTTATCCAGAATCCTTACACAGCCAGTTGTTGGGATATCCCCCTTCACTCAGGGTATAACCTCGCTGAGCCAGGGTAGATGCGGAAATTTCGCAAAAAAGTACTTCCTCGGTACAGACGATGCAGGCATGCCAAGAACTATCCTGAGCTTGTGAATCAGCCAGACAATCGCGGATACCCTTATCGTTCAGATCTAAAATGGCGATGATGTCACCGGAATAGACATATTTTTTGTGGCCAAGGTGCAGTACCATCATATCCCCTTCCTTTTATTTACGTTACTTCTGCGTTACTGTACCCTGCTGTATCTGATAGATGCTTTTTTCGCTTTGATAAAGTAATGGCGTCAGATAAGTCGCGCTGATCATAGTCTGGCCGAAAGAGGTCAACTGGTCCAGAAGCTTTCCTTGTCTTGAAGGATCCAGTTCCGAAAAGAGATCGTCGAGGACTAATACGGGTCTCTCATCACTGATTTTTTCGATGAACCTGGCCTCAGCGATTTTTAGAGAGAGGACTATGGAACGCTGTTGTCCCTGAGAAGCGAATCGCCTGGCTTCTTCGCCACCAAGCAAAATGGTCAGATCATCGCGATGAGGACCAAAAAGAGGTATGCGGCGACGGATCTCTTCCTCTTCTTTTTGTGTATAGAGTCTTTCCAGAGCTTCCCGGAGGGATTCGATGGACATACTGCTGTCAGCATGCAGACGGCTATCATAAGAGATGCTTAGCTTTTCGCTGGACTCCAGCTGAAAATGACAGGTTTCGGCTAGAATTGCCAGCTGATCGATGGCCTGCAGGCGTCTGTGCAAAAGAGTAGCGCCGTTTTCTGCCAGCTGCTGATTATAGACTCTCAGCAGATCGGTATCTACCTTCTCTTCTTTGAGCAAGATGCTCTTTTCACGCAGAGTCCGGTTGTAATTGCTCAAAGCATAAAGATAGAGACGATTAAGCGAAGAGAGAAGAATATCCAGAAAGCGACGCCTCTGACCTGGCTCTCCCTTAACCAGAAGCAGGTGTTCCGGAGCGAAGAAAACCACCTTTAAATGACCGATTAAATCAGAAAGGCGCGGCTGCAGGATCCCGTCTAAACGTACTTTCTTGCCCTGAGAGGGTTCGAAGTGCATTTGCAGGGTCTCTGTGCCGTGCCTCGTTTGCAGTGTTGCAGCCAGATAGAACTCGCGTTCCTCCCATTTGATCATTTCCAAGTCCCGGGAGGTGCGATGAGAACGCGCAGTTGCCAGAAGATAACAGGCCTCCAGAAGGTTAGTCTTGCCCTGAGCATTATCGCCAAGAAAGAGATTCAGACCTGGTTTAAGATCCAGCTCCAGACGGGTATAGTTACGGAAATTATAGAGAGAAAGATGCTCAATGTACATCGGCTTACATTAGCTGGTGATTACTGATCAATTGCCAGACATTCCGATCGAACTGCACCAGGTCTCCCTGGCGTAACTTGCACCCTCGGCGGGTTTCGACCACTCCGTTAACCAGCACTGCTCCTGCCGAGAGGACTATCCTGGCTTCCCCGCCGGATTGGATGAGATTGGCTGCTTTCAGAAATTGACCGAGGGTGATGTAGTCACCGTGATAGGTAAAGCTCTGGGTGATGGTCGCCGGCATGACGGTTCCTCTCTTAGGTTACAGTCGCTAAACGGATGGGAGAGAGGATGGAAGTGAAATCGGCGGTCTTCTCTCCGCGAATGATTCCGGCCGTAAGAGCTCCGGTCAGTAGGAAAGATACTTTGTCGTCCTCGATGGCGTTGAGGATGTCCAGTAAGAATCGTCCGTTGAAGCCGATAAGCAGGTTTTCGCCACTCATTTCCACTTCCAACTCTTCGGTTATACGACCGAGATCCGGAGCGTTGGAGTTGATGGTCAGCAGACCATCCTCGAAGTTAAAACGGATGATGTTTGAGCCTTTGGTATCATCACGAGTGACCAACAGAGCCCTCTCCACGCAGCTGATCAAGGCCTTGCGACTGATGAGAACCCTTAAGGATGGGTCCTTGCGGATTAGGTCGTTAGCAGTCTTGAAGGGGAAAGGCGCTTCGATGAGACGGCTCTGGAAGATTAGACGGGAGAAACGAATGGTCAGATGATTAGTGCCGATATGGCAGGCGAAGGGTTCGTCATCGTCGGCTAAAAGCCTCGTCAGATCGACGATGGCCTTACCCGGGACGATGCACTCCCGCTCTACGGGGCTGATCAGAGCCAACTGCTTCTCGGCGAAGCGAAAACCATCCATAGCCACAACGCGACTACCCTCGTTGCTGAGCAGGAGGAGCATGCCGGTCATGGCAGGCCTGCTCTCGTCTTGGGAGATGGCGAAGTCGACACTCTTGATGGCCTGTTTTAGTGTTTTCTGAGGGGCACGCCAGAATTCGTCTTCGGATTCCGGCTGCAGTTTGGGGGGAGCGGGATAATCTAAGGGATTCATGCTGCGTAGTTCGATGCTAAGCTTCTGACACTCCAGCCTGGCAGTGAACTCACCGGGAGGCATGCTCAGGGTGACTTCGCCCGGAGGAAGACGACGCACAAAATCGGCGAGGAACCGAGCCGGCAGGACTGCCTCCCCGGGTTCTTCAACCCGTGCTTTGACCGAGACCTGCAGGGAGATCTCCATGTCGTTGCCAATGAACTCTACAGTCTCCTCATCCATCGTCTTCAGGAAAAGCCCCGTGACGATTGGCATGGGATATCTGTTGGGAACCACACGCTGAGCCAGGGAAACTCCGTAGAGCAGTTCTTCCTGATCGAATATGATACGCATAATCCATCCCCCTAGTAAAAACTACTTAGACTATTCGTGTTCCACAGAAGGTGCGTTTTATCCTGCTTTTGACGCCACCGATTGAGATCCATCCGCCGGTTTGGGCAGGGGATTGTTAAGTACGTCGCAGGATCGTACCGGCCTTGGCACCGGTATGTTTACCCTCGCGAGCGGTGAGGACACCGTTGACATAGACTCTGATGATGCCTTCGCTGGCTTGTTTGGGATTGGTATAGGTAGGGGTATCCCTGACGGTCTGCGGATCGAAGAGGGTGAGATCGGCACGGAATCCGGGGCGTAACAGGCCTCGATCGAGGAGTCGCATGCGCCAGGCTGGGAAGCCTGTCATCTTATAGACGGCTGTCTCCAGAGGGAAGAGTTTCCGCTCGCGGCAGTAGTGACCGAGGATGCGGGTGAAGGTAGCATAGGAACGGGGATGTGGCACTCCCTTGGCATCGAGGTTAGCTGCTCCGCCATCGGATCCGGCCATAGTCAGGCGATGCTTCATGATCAACTCTACATCCTCTTCACACATGGCGAAGTTTATGCGTCCGATGTTGCCTTTCTCCTCCAGAATCAGATCCAAAGCGGCATCGACAGGTTCCTGGCCGAGAATCTCGGCGATCTGTTGCAGGTTTTTTCCTTCCAGATGAGGATAGTTGCCACTTGGCAGCCTCGAGAGCATGTAGTCGCTCCACAGAGCTTCGGCACGTTCCAGACTGTCACAGATCTCCTGACGGATGCGTGTTCTGGTTTCAGGATCGGCGATACGAGCCAGGAAGGCCTCTCTGCCACCCTCATGAGCCCACTGGGGTACCAGGGTGTTTAAGGAGGTCGCAGAAGCGGTATAGGGGTATTGGTCGGCGGTAACATCGATACCGGCTGCGCGTGCTTTTTCCAGGGCTGCCAGAGCCGCATGCACGGTAATTTGCCAGTTGCGTCGACCAGTCACTTTGAGATGAGCTATCTGCACCGGCACACCAGCCTGACGCCCAACGGCGAAGGCTTCTTCCAGAGAGGTTAAAAGGTTTCCATCCTCTTGTCGCAGATGACTCTCATAGAGGCCGTGATAAGGAGCGATGGCTTTGGCCACGGCGACAAGTTCGTGGACATCAGCATAAGAACTGGGAGGATAGATCAACCCCGAGGAGATGCCGAAGGCACCGTCCTGCATGGCCTGATCGGCCAGGTTCTGCATGAAAGAGATTTCGCTCTCACTGGCTGGGCGCTGAGCGAAACCCATGGCAGCAGCCCGCAGGGTGCCATGCCCCATGAGGATGCCGAAGTTGGTACTGGTCGTTGACTTCTCCAGGGCTGCCAGGTATTCGCCAAGAGTTCCCCAAGCTTTTTCCTCGTCGGCACCGGTTAGATTAGCCGTTGCCGTGACTCCCTGCAGCATGCGGGGAGAGGAGCCGCAGTTGCCACCGAGTTCGGTGGTGACCCCCTGCAGGATGCGACTTTCAGCTTCGGGAGAGGCGAAGAGTGCTATATCGCTATGGGTATGAATGTCGATGAAGCCAGGTGCCAGCGCCAATCCGTCGGCTTCGACAACCTCGCTGGCAGTTTCTCTGAGCTTACCTCCCAGGGCAACGATGCGACCTTCCTTGACAGCCAGATCACCTCGCTGAGCGGGAGCTCCGCTGCCATCCAGCAGCGTAGCGTTTTTTATCAGCAGATCGAGCATTGCAGACATCCTTCTTTCATCGTAAATAAAAATTCGCCTGTATAAATTTCTTGATACTGTGATATATCTCCTGCACTAACTTGAAAGCCTGCTTCGGTGATAACAAGTGATCCCCTCGCACGTTTCGGTTAGTCTCATCTAAGATGGGGCCTCCAAGTCCCCAAACCCCTGGACGGGAGCCTCGCTCCCGCACCGCGCGAAAGCGCGGTGACAGACGCACAGGTTTCGGCTAACCCAGAATCTCGAAGTTTTTGCGCTTATAGCGAATCAAGCCGGCTGCCTGCATCCTGCTTAGTTCGCTGGACATGGCACTGCGATCCACGCAGAGGTAACGCGCCAGCTCCTCGCGGTTGAAGGGGATGGTGAAGCGCCTGGCAGCACCCCGTTGCAGATCGAAGTAGCAGAGGAGCTTTTCTCTGGTAGTGCGTTTGGAGATGATTTCAAGTTTCTGATTGAGCATCAGATTTTTGGTGGCCATCAGCCTCAGCATATTGGCGATGAGCAGAGAATGAAATGGACAGGCGGAACCACAGGTAGAAAGGATGCGCTGATAATCGATGAAGATAACTTCGGAGCTCAGGGAAGCCTGAATGGTCACCGGACTGTGGGAAATCCCGGCACTGACGAAGACTTCTCCAAAGACTTCGCCGCTGCCAAATTCCACCAGGATGTGAGATCGCCCGTCGACATCCTCTCTGATGACTCTTACCCCTCCGGAGAGAAGGATACCCACTGCGGTTATCGGATCGCCGGTTAAGACGATGATCTCATCTTTGGCATAGTTCACCGTCTTAGTGGAGAGACAATCCAGGAGGGCGTGAAAGTCGCCGGCGGATACTCCCTGAAAGAGAGGGCTGTCCTTTAAGACCAGATAAATTTTGTCTAACATAATTTTCCTTTCGTTGTATATACAACCGACATGTTGCATTTAGTTTAGTATGATGGGTCCAGAAAGTCAAGAGAAAGAGTAAGTGTTAAGGTGCTGGCACCTGAACACTTACCACCACGCCTTGGGCGGGGTGCTGGAGCGAAGCTCCAGTGAGTGCAGGCAAGCTACACCTGACGGAACGACCGGGGTATGGGGCTGTGAGCCCCATCTACAATAAAAGTGGCAAATAAGTTGCACCCCAGGTAAATGGTACAGAGAAAGAGGTGTATATGTTCATGAAACGCAAAATTATCGAAATCGATGCCGAAAAATGCAATGGATGCGGACTATGTGTCACCGCCTGTCATGAAGGCGCTATCGGCCTGGTCGAGGGCAAGGCAGTGCTTCTGAGGGAGGACTACTGCGACGGACTCGGCGACTGTTTGCCGGTCTGTCCCACCGGTGCGATCTCCTTTCGGGAAGTGGAGTCAGGGATCGAAGTCATTGCTGGCAGTCAGGAGCAGCAGGCGGACCATCGCCCGGAGACACTGCCCTGCGGTTGTCCTAGCCACCATCTGCAGAGTCTGGAGTCCCACGAGGAGAACGAGAGTGCGGCGGTGGAAGCCACAACGCCGGTTGGGCGCGTCCCTCAAGTCTCCAGGCTAAGGCAGTGGCCTTGTCAGTTGCGACTGGTTCCCAATCAGGCTCCCTTCTTCCAGGATGCTCATTTGTTAGTCGCGGCGGACTGCACAGCTTTCGCCCATGGTAACTTCCATGAGGAGTACATGAAGAACCGCATAACCCTGGTAGGCTGCCCTAAGCTGGATGAGGCGGATTACGCAGAGAAGCTCACCGCCATCCTGCGCCTAAACTCCATTAAATCTTTAACTATTGTCCGCATGGAGGTTCCCTGCTGCAGCGGTTTGGAACAGGCTGCCATCAAGGCTTTACAGGATTGTGGCAAAATGATTCCCTGGCAGAGAGTAATCATCACCACCGACGGCCATTTGAAAGACCAGTAAAGACAAGCTTCGCTTGCCGGAGCGGGGGCTTTAAAACCCCATCTCAGATTTGTAAAAGCAAGGAGTGTATATTTAATGTTTTGTTTTCAATGTGAACAGACCTTTGCTGGCAGCGGCTGTACCCGTGGCGGCGTCTGTGGTAAGAAGCCGGAGGTCGCCCTGTTGCAGGATCGTCTCACCGGTGCTGCTATCGATCTGGCCAGGGATTGCGCCGGTCGGACACCCGATCCAGTCACCCATCGCCTGGTCCTGGGGGCCCTCTTTGCCACGGTGACCAATGTCTCCTTCTGCGCAGAGGAATTGGAGAAGCAGATCGAAGAGCTGCAGGCTGCAGGGATCAAAATAAGAGGAGCTAAGCAGGATACAGGTGAAGTGGCTCCCTACGATCTGACTGAGCTCTGGACGGCTCCCGAGGATATCCGCTCTCTGAAGTCCTTGCTTCTCTTCGGCCTGCGCGGGATGGCAGCTTATGCCTGGCATGCCGCAAGCCAGGGTATCAGGGATCCTCAGGTTGATGATTTCTTCTATCGGGGATTAGCTGCTATTGCCGCTAACTGTGAGGGTGCGGAGTTGCTGGATCTGATCCTGGAACTCGGCAAAGTAAACCTAAGATGTATGGAACTGCTGGATGAAGCCAACACCGGCTCTTACGGACATCCTGTCCCCACCACGGTGAGCCTGGAGATCGCACCAGGACCGTTCATCGTCATCTCCGGGCATGATCTGCATGATCTGCAGCTGCTCCTGGAACAGACAACTGATATAGGGGTCGACATCTATACCCATGGGGAGATGCTGCCTGCTCATGCCTATCCCGAACTGAGCAAGTATCCTCATCTCAAAGGCAACTTTGGCACCGCCTGGCAGAATCAGCAACGAGAGTTCGCTAATCTGCCTGGAGCGATACTATTTACTACCAACTGTCTGATGCCAGTACAAGCCAGTTACCGGGACAGAGTCTTCACCACTGCTGTGGTCTCCTATCCCGACCTGGTGCATATCGATGAGGCTAAAGATTTTTCTCCCGTTATCGCTAGGGCCATAGAACTGGGAGGATATAGCGAGAAGCAGGTACTGACGGGGATCAACGGTGGTACTGCAGTGCAAACCGGTTTCGCTCATCATGCCGTCCTGGCTCAGGCAGAAAAGATTATCGCTGCGATAAAGGCCGGAGAGCTCAGGCATATCTTCCTGGTCGGCGGCTGTGATGGCGCCAGAGGCGAGCGCAGTTATTATACCGAGTTCGTCAGACAGACTCCCCCCGACAGCATCGTCTTAACCCTGGCCTGTGGCAAGTACCGCTTCAACGACCTGGATTTGGGGGAGATCGCAGGATTGCCAAGGTTGTTGGACATGGGGCAATGCAACGATGCCTACAGCGCCATCAAGGTAGCCAGCGCTCTGGCCGAGGCCTTCGGCTGTGGCGTCAACGATCTGCCTCTGACTCTGGTGCTTTCCTGGTACGAACAAAAAGCCGTCTGCATCCTCCTCACCCTGTTAGCACTGGGGATCAGGAAGATCCATATCGGCCCAAGCCTGCCTGCCTTTATTTCCGCTAATGTCTTAAAAACCCTGGTCGAGACCTTCGAGCTGACGCCGATTACGACTCCCGGGGAGGATCTGGCAAAAATCTTTCAGTGAGCGCCACGGGAGAACCGTCTGTCACCTGAGGCCTTTCAGTAAAGGACTTCATCTTGATCAAACGGGCAATGGTTTCCCTTTCGCTGTCACTTAGCTTTAGCTGAATGGCCCGGATATCCTTCTTCAGTTCAGGGATGACCAGGTGCTCCAGGGCATTGACCCGGCGTCGGAGCACCTCGATCTCCCCGGCCAGGAGATAGCTGTTCTTTTCTAAAACTGTCAGGCGCAGCAGGGAAGGCAACAGGTTACGCATCTCGAAGCCCGATCTGGCCAGCAAGGGTGTGGACATCAAAGCCCCTCCCGGTTTTGCTTCTTGCAGATCGAAGGCGATCTCGACCACGGTGACTCCCATATGATTGGAGGTGCTGATCTCTGCTGTGACCAGAGGTTCGGGTACCAGGGCGTTGCCGGTCATGATCTGAGGCGGTGAGGCGGCGACGGTGAGACCGGTTTCGGTCGTGATTCGCCTGATTGTCCCATTGATAAGATTGCGCAGTTCATCGATCTCTCTTATCATGGTGATGAAGCGACGCATCAGGTCGTCTTGCTTGTCTTTTAGTAGTTTATGAGCTTCTTCCGAAGTCTTAAGGCGCTTTCGATACCTCGAAAGCTCCATTCTGGTTGCGGTGACGATCATCTCTGCGCCGCCCTGACCAGGGGTGGGTAGTATCTGGCGATATCTTCCTCACTGATTCGCTTTAACTCCTCCCTGGGTAGCAAAGCCAGAATATCCCAGGAGAGATCCAGGGTTTCGAAGATCGAACGGTTCGTCGTAAATCCCTGATTGAGGAAGGTCTGTTCGAATCTCTC
>WRDA01000030.1 GCA_009783675.1 Symbiobacteriaceae bacterium
CTGTCGAAGAGTTCGCCAGGCTTCAGGTGCACCGGAACATTATTCTTCGCACCGATCAGTTCAGCACATTCGGCGGCTTCTTCCAGGCCCATATTATAGAAGCCATCGGCACAGAGGAAGGTGTAGTCGAGATCTCTAAGGGTGAAACCGGCCATCTGTTCGGTTTTTGAAGTATCACCACTGAAGTAGAGTTTCTTGCCATCGATGGTGACGATGTAACCGACGCATTGATCCGGTGAATGACCCTTATTCGTGGCCTCGACCGCTTCGATTTCCACACCCTGTACTGTGAAGGCGTTATGTTTGCCTCCAGCCAGTGCTTCCACGTTGGTAATTATGGTGCAGTCAGGCTTCTGGTTGATCAGATCGATCTGATTATGATCCTCGTGTTGATGGGTGACCAGGACGATGTCGGCGGGGAGATCATATCCGACACCGATATAAGGATCGATGAAGATCACGATGCCTTCTTCGCTGGTTAGTCTGAAAGAGCCATGTCCCTGATAGAGTAGATTTGCCATTCATGAATCCTCCTTTGTTTGGTATGTGAGTCTGACCGCTGCCATTATAGCAAAGATGGATTTGGTATGCAAGCTTTGCTGCCAGCAAAGACCCGGGAAGCCGATGAGGTCACTGTTCATAGGTTAACCTGTAACTGTTGAGATCATTCGGGCATCACGCACCTAAAACTGTTACTTATATTTTGTGCTATATTCGACTATTTTATCGGTAGCCTTGAGTCCGAAACCGGTCAGTTCGACAACTACTTCCTCATTAGCCGCAATAACCCCCTGGTCACGCAGTTTTAGCAAAGCCGCCACGGCAGTACCGGAAGTCGGCTCAATGTAGGCTCCCTGACGAGCCATGGTCAGGACTCCCTGCCATATTTCCTCTTCGCTGACGCTAATTATTGTACCCTGGCTGAGTCTGATCGCTCTGAGGACTTCGCGTCCCTTCAACGGGACAGCCGATGCGATGCCTTCAGCCATGGTGTCGCCCTTGACGATGCAAGCCGGCTCCTCGGCTCCGGTGGCGAAAGCCTCAGCCAGAGGAGCGCAGGCCGAGGCCTGAGCGGCGAAGATCCGGGGTAATCTGGTAATTTCTCCGGCTGCCAGCAACTCGCTGAACCCCGCATACAAGCCGAGGACGATGCTGCCCTGACCAAGGGGGGTGACGATGGCCGAGGGAACTGTCCAGCCTAGCTGTTCCCAGATCTCCAAAGCCAGAGTCTTTACGCCCTGAATGAACCAGGGGCTCCAGTTGTGACTGGCGTAAAAGATCCCCAAAGCGGCCTTCTCTTCGGCGGCTTGTGTCGTCGCCTCTCTGCTACCGGGAATACGCTGAAGCTGAGCGCCGTAGAGAGCGATTTGAGCAGCCTTACCTGCGGAGGTATAGTCAGGAATATAGATCTGAGCCGCGATGCTGGCTAACTGACTGTAAGCGGCGACGGAAGCCCCGGCATTACCCGAGGAATCCTCGATGATCTCCTTTAAGCCCCAGTGATGCAACTGGCTGAGCATCAGGCTGCTGCCTCGGTCTTTGTAGGAGCCGGTGGGCATCAGGTAGTCGCATTTAAATAGGGCCTCACCCCAGGGTCCCTGGAAACGTTGCAAGGGAGTCATTCCCTCGCCCAAGGATAGCAGCGCCGCACCTTCGGTCAGGGGCAAAGCGTCACGGTAACGCCACAGGGAAAGAGGTCCCGTGACGATGCTACTGCGATCATATCGCGGGGTAAAAACCAAACGAAGCCAAGCACCACAATCGCAGCGCCAGCGAGGCAGGGAGGTGTCATAGGAGATTCCGCACTCAGAGCAGACCAGTTGCATGAGATCTTCCTTTCTTTCTAATGCCTAAGATAGAAGCGTAGTTTGTCCAGGACTTCATTCAAGCTGATCGGCTTGCCGATATGGCTGTTCATTCCGGCGGCGAGACATCTCTCCACATCCTCGCGAAAGACGTTGGCGGTCATGGCGATAATTGGCACTGTGTGTGCTCTGGGATGGTCCAGGGCTCGGATGCGCTGAGTGGCTTCGTAACCGTCCATTTCCGGCATCTGAAGATCCATGAAGATCATGTCGTATCGCCCGGGATCGGTTGAGAACATTCGTAAAGCTTCCGCACCATTCTCGGCACAGTCGATATGCAGCTCCGTTGGCTCCAGCAGGCTCATGACGATCTCGCGATTAATCTCCACATCCTCGGCAAGGAGGACATGGTATTCCGCGAAGTTATCACGCACATTGTTATCATTCTTCATCGTTTCCTGAGAACGTTGTAATCCCAGGGCTTCGCTGATGATATTGGTTATTGGTGAAGGCAGCAGAGGCTTGGAGACCACCTGAGTCACCCCGGCTTCACTGGCGATAGGTTCAAGAGCATCCCATTCGGTGGCTGGTAGCATTAAAATGGCAGCGGTTTGATCCAGAGATTCGATGCTGCGCATCTCGCGAATCAAAGTGATTCCGTCGACATCGCTGAGCTTGTAATCCACAAAGAGACAGGCGTACTCGCCGTTCTCTGCAGCTAATTGCTTCGCCTCAGCACCGTTGGTGGCGGAATCACAGATGATTCCGAAACGGCTGACGATCTCACAAAAATAGCCTCGCACATCCTCCTGACCGTCGACCACCATGATACGCAGTTCCTCCACCGCGGCGCGATCCTGCAGGAGTTCGTCCGTCGAGGAACCACCCTTGCGCAGGCGAACAGTGAAGGTGAAGGTGGAACCGGAACCCAGTTCTGATTCAACCTGGATAGAGCCATTCATCATCTCGACGATGCTCTTGCAGATGGAGAGGCCAAGACCAGTTCCGCCGTATTTACGGGAGGTACTGCTCTCTGCCTGTTGGAAGGACTGGAAAAGTCGTGCCTGTTGTTCGGGAGAGATGCCGATTCCGTTATCCCTGACGGCGATTTGCAAGCTGCAAAGGCCATCCTCTTCACCCAGATATTTGGTCTCCAGATGGATAGCCCCATATTCGGGAGTGAACTTGATGGCGTTGCCAAGCAGATTGGTGATCACCTGGGCCAGACGTTGGTCATCGCCAATCAGGGTGCGGGGTGTCAGAGGATCGATGTAGACTGTGAACTTTTGCTGTCTTTCATCGACCCGGAAGTTGACTACATTGATCACTCGCTGCAGCATAGCTTCGAACGAAAACTCGGCCTCGGACAGTTCGAAACGGTTGGCTTCGATTTTGGACATGTCCAGAATGTCATTGATCACGCCAAGCAGATGATTCGCTGCTTCCTCGATCTTGGAAAAACAATAGTCCTTGCGTTCGATATCCGCCGAGAGATGCCCGATACTGATCATACCGATGATTGCGTTCAGGGGGGTTCGGATCTCATGGCTCATATTGGCCAGGAAGGCAGATTTGGCTCTGCTCCCGCTTTCTGCTGCCAACAATGCTTCCTCCAGCTCTCGTCGCAGCTGGATCTGTTCGGTGATCATAGCTTCCAGTTCGTTAAAGGTCTGTTGGCGATGCAGGTTCAAAGCCTCTCGCTCATATGCTCCGACAACCAGTAGGCTCCAGGCGTGCAGCAGAGCCGTATCTCCATCGCTGAAGTAACGTGCGCTATGGCAGTCATCGACGCTGATGAAACCCCAGAAGGCTCCGTTGAGGAAGAGAGGGATCAGCAGGAGTGATTTCAGCATGTACGGCTCCAGACGCAATCGCTCTTCTTCCGGCAGTTCACTGAGAGGACTGTTGAGAATCTGTCCCGAAGACATGATGCCTACCCAACGAGGCATGGTATCCTCGTAAGCATACCTTAAGTTTTCTTCCGGAGGCATCCCTGGACTCAGCCATTTACAGATCTGGCCGTAACAGATACGGTCTTTCTCATCGTAAAAATTACGCCAGACGACGATGCGATCGGCCTGAACCATAGCACCGATCTGGTCCATGCCATAAAGTAGAGTGGGAGCGAAACTGCCGACATCCGCCTCCAGAATCTTGGCAGCAGCTGCATTGACGATACCCATCTTGCTGTTCTGATCATTTAACTCACTGGTCCGTCTCTTCACCAGGGCTTCCAGCCTTCTACCTTCGCTACGGTTACGGTTGAAGAGCATCAGCAGTAGGATGACCAGAATAGCCAGCAGGACAGCGCTGCCTATCAGCCAGGGTAGTTGAGCTTCCGCTCGTTCCCTGGCCATCCTCTCCCGATAGTCGTAGGTCCGTCTGGTCCACTGTTCGGAGATGCCGTTGGTGTCGATCAGGCACATGGCTTTGTTGAGGATGGAGCAGAGCAGCTCTTCTTCGAGGTTGAAGCCGAAAGTGGCTTCGTAAGTGCGATCGAAGATGATGTTCGCCTTATAGCCGGAGAGCTCGTGGTAATTGGTCAGGATGAGCAACTGAGTCTGGCTGGCCATCATCATCTCGATTTTGTCGTTTACCAGAGCCTCGAAGGTGAGATCCACAGTCTCATGCTCGATGGTCTGTTGATGTCGCGGGAACCAACGCTTAAACAATGAAGCATGAGCAGTCTCTCTGGCAACCCCTACCCGGGCGTAAGGTATTTGGTTGATATTGATATTAGGATAGTCGAGTTTGGAAATCAGGGCATAATGGTCGGAAAGATAATAGCTCTTCGGCCACAAGAATTTATCCAGGCGTTCCTCACTGCGGATAAGCTCGGAGATCATATCGGCTTCGCCATTCTCCAGCAGACGGATGAGCTCCGGCCAGGTTGTGTTCTGATCATTGACGATGTTAAACTTCAGACCGGTGAGTTCACTGACCTCCGTCAGGACGTCGAAGGCTATTCCTTCCCAGGCTCCAACATGGGTATCATAGAAACTTACAGGGTAATTATCATGTTCAGCTGCCAGGTTTACGACTCGATTCTGACGAAGATATTCTTTTTCAGCCGCTGTAAGGTTGCTCTCCAGTTTATGCCTGATATACCCGCTGTGCCCCTGGTTGTACAGTTCTGTGGTATAACGATCCGAGCCACTTTCCAGGGCCTTTTGGATGACGGAAATTATTACGGCGAGGTGATCTGTAGCCGTAGTAAGGGAGACAGGGTTGTAGATCAGGGGGAAGTGATCGACGCAAACTACCCCCCCGCAAAAGTCGAAAGCAACCTCGGCAGTGCCCTCATCGATGAAGGCATCGACTGTTCCATTGGTCAGGAGGGTATAAGCCATGGCATGATCGTCACATAAATAGACGGCAATGTTTTCATCAGAGGTGGAGATAACGCTCTCGATAGTTGCAGTATCCCGGAGGAAGGCGTAGCGTAAGGGTCGTGATTTGGCGATCTCAAAGAGAGGAACATTCCCCTGCATAAAGAACTGCTTAATAACCCGTTCGGCGATGGCAGCCCTGGTCTGGTGATAGAGATGGTTGTACTCGGCGGAGTAAGCAAGGTCACCACTGAAATCGATTTCACCAGTTTGTAAACCGCTGATGAGATCATCCCATTCATAAAGCTTAGGGATGAAGGGGATGTCAAAGAGAGTACTTAACCAGGCACAGAAGAGACTGGTGAAACCCTGAATCTGTCCACTACCATCCAGGAAGGCTTCGGTGCTTGAATTCGCGCCATAATTAAAAAAGGAATTCTCCTTCTGCAGTTCCTTAATGGCTGCGATCTCCTCCGTAGTAACACCGGGAATATCCAGGTAGGAAGAGTACTGTCCGGGATTGTCCAGTGGGGAAGCAGCTTCGGTGAGGCCAAGACTGGCCAGGAAGATACACAGGATGATCAGGAGATAGCTGAAGTTATCCTGCCTTACCTTACGCATGCTTTAACCCCCTTTCCAAGAGTCGATTACATATATTTCTACCCTCAATAGAGAAAACCCTACCTGTCGAGGCTATTCATGCAGGGAATGGGTTTGCAGATAGAGAACATAATAAGGAAATAATGTGGTAATTGATGCAACTTACGATGATGTAATTACAGTAGGAGGTAACATCCCATGAGCAAAACCGCAACACCAGCTGCAACACCCAAAGGTAGTAAGAGTAAAAAAACAACTAAAGCAGTTACCGGTACCCCTGCTGCTGCAAAGTCAGGGTCCAAAGCTCCCGGGACCAGAGTCCTCTATGCTGTTTCCGAAGTGGCCCCCTTCCTCTCCACCGGAGGCATGGGTCAGGTTGTAGGCTCTTTACCCACAGCTCTGATGCGCGTCGATAAGGAGATGGATGTCAGGGTCATCTCTCCTCTCTATCGTCAGGTCCGCAATCAGTTCGGTGCCGGTATGACTCTTGTCGGCAGCCTACATGTTCCTCTGTCCTGGCGCAGTCAGTACTGTGGTGTCTATATGGCGGAGAGGGATGGCATCACTTATTATTTTTTGGATAATCTTTACTACTTTGATCGCGAGCGTCCTTATGGCTATCTGGATGATGGTGAACGTTTCGCTTTCATGTCCGCAGCCGTTCTGGCTGTCCTGGAGCTCATCGACTTCGTGCCGGATATAATCCACGCTCATGACTGGCAGAGTGCGCTGGTACCCATCTATCTGAAGATTGCCTATAGCCAGCGCTATCCTCAGTTACGCACCATCTTCACCATTCACAATATCGAGTATCAGGGTCGTTATGGCATGGAGATCCTTGGTGATGTCTTTGGTATCGACGACAAGGATCGGGGTATTGTGGAGTATGATGGCGATATCAACCTGATGAAGGGTGCCATAGTCTGCTGTGATCGTCTGACCACGGTTAGCCCCTCCTATGCGGAAGAGGTAAAAGGGGTAGGTGGCTTCGGTCTGGAAGGTATAATCAGGCAAAACGGCTACAAACTAAGCGGTATCATCAATGGCATCGATTACGAAATCTATGATCCGGAGACCGACAAGGTTCTGGTGGAAGGCTACAATGCTTTGTCTCTGGAAGGGAAAGCGGCTAATAAACGCGCCCTGCAGACTCTCTTCGGCTTACCGGTAGCTCCGCGAACTCCTGCCCTCTGTATGGTCTCCCGCCTGGTTACCCATAAGGGTATCGACCTGATCACGACCATCGCCGAAACCCTGCTTAAAGATGATGTGCAGCTCTTCATCCTGGGCACCGGCGATCATCAATACGAACTCTTCTTCCAGGATCTGGCGACACTCTATCCCGACAAAGCAGCAGTAAGTATCGCCTACAACCCCGAGATAAGCAACCGCATCTTCGCGGGAGCCGACATCATGCTCATGCCTTCAGCCAGCGAACCCTGTGGCCTCGCTCAGATGATCTGCTGCCGTTATGGGACGATTCCCGTGGTCAGGGCGACCGGCGGCTTAAAGGATTCCGTGCAGGATTGCCGTCTGGGAGATGGTAACGGATTCGTCTTCGAGGATTATGATGCCGAGGAGCTCCTGAGCACCATCCGGCAGGCCGTCGACCTGTATAAATACCGGGAAGAGCAATGGCAGGATCTGGTGCGGGAAGCGATGAAGCGTGATTTTCGCTGGGATCTGTCAGCCAAAGCATATCGGGAGCTTTATTTCAATCTCCTGCCCGGGGGTTCGGGGGTTAGCTCTCAGACGAACACTTAGGGGGGTGCCGAGGTGTATCGTTTCGACGAATACGACCCAGCCTGTCGCTCTCCTTTAGGTGCCCTGCCCCAGGGAACCCCATTAAGTCTGACTCTGCGTTATCAGCGGGGTTATTGTCGCGTAGCTTCCCTGATCTGGCGGCGAGATGATGAGGAAGAACATGAGCTGACCCTGAACTGGCAGGCGACTATCGGCGGTGACGATATCTTCAGTACCAAGCTTTTACCTGATCAGGCCGGTCTTTACTGGTACTGGTTTCGTATCGAGACGGCGGGCGGGTCGTTTATCATCGACAGGGATGGTCCCGGAGATATCTCCCAGGCACCGTATCAGTTCACACTCTATGCCAGGAATTTGACTACTCCCGACTGGATCAAGGGCGGTGTGATGTATCATATCTTCGTCGATCGTTACGCCAAAGGGGGAGCTAGGGAGCGCAAGATGAAACCTGGTTCTGTTCTACGCAGCGATTGGGGTGGTATGCCTCATTTTCGTCCTGATTCCGAGGGTATCACCCATAACAACGACTTTTTTGGCGGCAATCTGGAGGGCATCATCGCTAAACTGCCCCTCCTGGCGGAGATGGGTATAACCTGCCTCTACCTTAGCCCAATCTTCGAGGCGGACAGCAGCCATAAGTACGATACCGGGGATTATCTGAAGATAGATGCCGGTTTTGGTGATGAGGAGATCCTGCGTCGCCTCTGCACTATTGCCGCCGAGCGAGGGATCAGGGTTATTCTCGATGGGGTCTTCAGCCATGTGGGGATCAACAGTGTCTACTTTAATAAGTATGATCAATACCCCTCGGTGGGTGCATATCAGTCTTTGAACTCCCCCTACAGCTCCTGGTTTATCTTCGATGACTGGCCGGAGAAGTATCTATGTTGGTGGGATATCCTGCTTTTGCCTACCATCGACAAGCATGACCACTCCTACCGGGAGTTTATTACCGGCCCAAACGGCGTTATCGAGCACTGGATGGATTATGGCATCGCTGGTTGGCGTCTCGATGTGGTAGATGAACTCCCTGATGCGATCCTCAACCCCCTCTGCGCCGCCGCCAGACGTAAAAAGGCGGATGCTCTGGTTATCGGCGAGGTCTGGGAAGATGCCTCCAACAAGATGGCTTACGGTGTACGTCGTCATTACCTTCTGGGTGGACAACTTGATTCGGTGATGAACTATCCTCTCAAAGATGGCATCATCGCCTATCTTCGTGAGGGCAAGGTCGATTACCTGGCCAGAGTCCTGGATGAGTTGACCCAAAACTACCCTAAAGCGGTCCTGGACTCTTTGATGAACATCCTGGGGACCCATGACACCATGCGCATTCTTACCGTCCTCGGCGGTGGTGATTTCCCTCAGACCAGGGAGGAAATGTCCGAATACCAGCTCAGCACAGAGCAACTGACCCGTGGTAAGGCTCTGTTGATGATCGCTGCAGCTCTGCAATTCACCCTTCCAGGCTTTCCCTGTATCTATTATGGGGACGAAGCCGGCATGGAAGGTGGAGCCGATCCTTTCAACCGTTACTGTTACCCCTGGGGCAAGGAGGATTCTCAGCTACTGGCCTGGTATCGACGCCTGGCAGAGATCCGCCACGCCCTGCCCGTCTTTAAGGAGGGTAACTATCGTCTGGCTGCCGCCCGTGAGGGGCTCTTTGCCTTCACCAGGGGGGAGGGAGATGATGCTGTGCTGATCATGGCAAATATCGGAACTGAACCAGCCGTCCTCAGCAGCCCGCTCTTTGCGGAGTTTACCAGGGAGAGGATTACCGGGACAGAAAGAGTAAAACCCGGTGTCGTTGCCAATGGGGTAGCCATCTATACTAAAAGGAGCAATTGCCATGAGCGAGACTAGATTACCTAAGAGGCATCAATCCCGAGAACTGCTGTGGCAGGATGCTCTGGATAAAGAGACCTTCTCCAGGTTGTTCATCGAAAAACTGGAGATGTATCGCGGTATCTCTGTGGCAGAAGTGACCCCGGAGGATACCTATGTAGTCCTGGCTCAGATCGCCAAGGAGAGGGCAACCCGCATGGGAGTCGCCTCCCTGAGAGAAAACCAGCAGCAGCAGAGAAAGCAGGTTTATTACTTCTCCATCGAGTTCCTGTTGGGACGCATGCTGGAGCAGAATCTCCTTTCACTGGGATTACTGCCAGTCTGTGAAGAAGCCATGACTGAACTAGGCATCGATCTGGAGAAGACCTACGAGGTGGAGTTGGATCCTGGCCTGGGTAACGGCGGTCTGGGACGTCTGGCTGCTTGTTTCATGGACTCTCTGGCCTTCTGTGGCTTTCCTGGACATGGGTGTTCCATCCGCTATAAACATGGGCTCTTCGAACAGCGTATCGTGGATGGCAACCAGATCGAAGTGGCAGACAACTGGCTGCGCAACGAAAATGTCTGGGAGATCAAAAAAACAGGCAAAGCGGTGATGGTGAAGTTTGGCGGCAGTATTCGTGAGGAAATTGTCGATGGCAGGCATCTCTTTCATCACGATGATCCCGAACTGGTCGTGGCCATGCCTTATGATATTCCGATGATCGGCAGCGGAGGCACCGTCAACAACCTCAGGCTCTTCAGTTCGGAATCGGTTCGCCTCTTCAACTTCGAAGCCTTCTCCAGCGGTGATTATATTAATGCCATCTCCGATAAATACTCTGCCGAAGCTATCTCGGAGATCCTCTATCCCGATGATTCCAGCTATAACAACCATATCCTGCGCTTAAAACAACAGTATTTCTTCGTTTCAGCCGGGATTCAAACCATCCTGCGTCATCATAAAAAGTTTTATGGCAATCTTCATGAGTTGCCGGAATATGTCTCCATTCACATCAATGATACTCATCCGGCTGTAGCTGTACCCGAGCTGATGCGTATCCTCATCGACGAGGAAGGATATAGCTGGGACGAGGCCTGGGATCTAACCGTGCGAACCATCTCCTACACCAACCATACCATCATGCCGGAGGCTCTGGAACGCTGGGAGACCAGCATCTTTCGCAGCCCCTTGCCACGCATCTATATGATCGTCAACGAGATAAACGAACGTTTTTGTCGCGATTTGTGGACCCTCTTTCCCGGCGACTGGGAGCGCATCGGGCGAATGGCCATTATCGGGGGCAATCAGATCCGCATGGCTTTCCTGGCCATCGTTGGCAGCCATTCGGTGAACGGTGTCGCCGAGGTCCACAGCGAGATACTAAAATCGGAACTCTTCCATGATTTCTATGATATTTATCC
>WRDA01000031.1 GCA_009783675.1 Symbiobacteriaceae bacterium
CCCTCTGGGAGCTTGGAAAGCAGATCCAACAGATGGTCGTCGGATGCTCCGCAGGTCTCCCGATGAAGACAACGGAACTTTTTTCGCTGTTTATCAGGAAGGTCTGGTTCATGAATATGACGGATTCGCCTTCGATCAGGCACCTCCTCGCTGGGGTTTAGATCTCAACCGTAACTATCCAGTAGAATGGGGGATAGAATCACGTCAACCCGGAGCTGGTGTCTACCCTCTGTCGGAACCTGAGACAAAAGCTGTAGCAGACTTTGTCCTCGCTCATCCTAACATAGGTGGAGCAGCAACGCTCCATACTACTGGCGGGGTAATCCTGCGGCCTCCAGGTACAAAACCCGAGAAGAAAAGCAATCCTCACGATATCAAAATCTTAAAGGCGATTGGCGAAATGGCTGCTCAGGAAACAGGGTACCCGTCAGTGAATGTCTATGATGAGTTCCTGTCAGATGCAGCAAACTTTTCCAGTGGTGCCTTCGATGACTGGCTGTATGCAACTCAGGGTATCCCAGCTTATACAGTGGAACTCTGGGATCTTGGTTTACGTTCCGGGGTGCACATGTGGCCACGCAAGGATAAGGAAGAGCCGGAACTGGCAGAGGATTATGCAAAGGTTCTGGCCTGGATCGATCAGGAGAACGGGGGAAGAGGGTTTATAGACTGGCATCATTTCCAGCATCCACAGTTGGGTGAAGTGGAGATAGGAGGATTTGATACCAAGTTTATTGTCCAAAATGCACCTCCCGAGTTACTGGAGCAGGAATGCCAAAAGAATGCAAGCTTCTTCTATCGACATGCACGAACGCTCCCTCGACTCTCTCTGGAGATTCTGGAAGTGAAGAAACTCGATACGAATACCTGGCGTCTAAGTGTTCAGGTAAGTAACCTTGGATATCTGCCAACCTATCTAACCCAACAAGCTAAGGACATAAGGGTGATCCCTCCGGCAACCGTAGAACTCTGTGGAGCAGCAGTCCTCGACGGAACAGCCAGAAGAGAGATTCCACAGCTCGAGGGACGCAGCGCGGTTTCCGGAAGTTTTCAGGCCGGGGGCTACCGGGGAGGGCCTGTAGCCAGGCAAAAAGCTCAGTTTAGCTGGATAATAAAGGGAGAGGCGGACACCGAAGTCTGTGTCAAGGTTGCTTCACGCAAGGCCGGTAACCCGCAGGTGCATCTCAAGCTGTCTGAACAGTAAACAAAGGCGTCCCTACAGTCAAGGACGTGCATCGTATGATTTCTAATCTCTTTCATAGGCTGAAAAGCAAATTGCGCACTGTTTTAGAGCTCCTCGGCGTTACTGTCCTGGGTTTTGGAGCAGTGATTCTGGTCGGCTCGATGCTCTTTAATAACACCACCGCTGAAGCAGCGGTGTTTCTGAAACTGGTAAGAGCTGGGTTTAGTGAACGTTTACTTGGGTATGCCCGGTTGGTGGAAATGGCAGCCAGGACTGATGCAGTGCGAAATTATGACCTGGGCACTGTTAAAGCCTACCTCGGTGAAATCGTTGATAATGCTGACGACGTATGGTCTCATTTTATCCTGACCGATGCAACCGGTTACGAGGTAGCCAGCACTCTTGAGGGCGTCAGACCTTCGTCTATCGTTAACCAGGAGTATTTCTATACACCCTATAACCGTGGAGACACAGTTATCGCGGAACCTTTATACGGCATGAATGTCGACAGGCGCTTAATTGGAATTGGTTCACCGGTCAGCGATCAAGGTGTGACAATCGGTGTGTTAGTGGGCTTTCTTCGCCTGGAGTATGTCTCAGCGGTACTCGATGAACAGAAGATCACTCAAAACAGCTACACTTTTATGATGAACTCCAATGGAACAATATCCGGACATCCTAATGATTCATTCATCTTGAAGAGAAACTGGGTGAATCCTCCTTATGGAGAGGATCCACCTTACTCAGCTAGTGAAGCCTCTACTATGCGACCAGAACATATGAATACGCTAAAAGCGATGATTTTAGGTAAGAGTGGTTACACCTTGACCAGAGTGGATGGGGTCTATTCATTAATTACATACATGCCAATGGGTATTCGCTCGATCTCTCTCGCCATGGTATCACCTGCCGACGAACTGTTTAGGAACAGTTTACTTATCGCCCTGTTTATGGTGTCAAGTCTCATCCTGCTTCTTTATTCGGTGGTCACCAGCAGACGCCTGCTAGACAATGTGGAGCTTAATGTCGTACTGCGAGAGCGGGCAGAAGCAGCGAGTCTTGCAAAAAGCACCTTTCTTTCAAACATGAGTCACGAAATTCGTACACCTCTCAACGCTGTGCTTGGATTTACTCAACTGAGCCGTATAGGTGGCAAGGAAGAGAACCTACAGGAGAATCTTCGTCATATCGAAAACTCATCACGCCATATGCTATCCATCATCAATGATATCCTGGATATGTCCAAAATCGAAGCCGGTAAACTGGAAATTGCCAGGGTAATCTTTTCGCTGAAGAACTGTATTGAAGATATTAATGATATCATCCAATCCAGTGTTGCCGTGAAGGGAGTCAGCTACAAATGTGACGGTAACTCTCTGGAGCCTTACTGGGTATATGGGGATGATATGCGTCTTAAGCAGGTGGTACTGAACCTGCTCTCCAACGCAGTGAAGTTTACGGAAAGTGGGGGCTCCGTGAATCTGACCGGGAGCCTGATAGAAGAACGAAACGGCGTACTCTGGATAAGGTTTGACGTGCAGGATACCGGTATTGGAATGTCCCCTGAAAAGATGGATCGCTTGTTCCAACCCTTCGAACAGGGCGATGATCGAACGACCAGGATCTTTGGCGGAACTGGTCTTGGCTTGGCTATCTCCAAGGCTATCGTTGAGATGATGCAGGGATCGATCTCCATCGCCAGTCACGAGGGCGAAGGGAGTACATTTACCGTTATCGTAGGATTAGATAGAGCAGAGGCTCAGATGGATCTTAAGGATGAGGCATCTGACGACCAGGAGGGAGGTCTGTCAGGGGTTAGGATCCTTCTGGTCGATGATGTGGACCTGAACAGAGAAATCGTGATCGAAATGTTAAGAGATACCGGAGCCACCTTTTATGAGACGAGTAATGGTCAGGAGGCTGTCGACGCTTTTATTAACTCTCCTGAAGGCTATTTCGATCTGGTGCTCATGGATGTTCAAATGCCTGTTCTGGATGGTTACTCAGCTTCCCGTCTGATACGTTCAGCTGAGCGCGGAGATGCGAGTAGCATATGTATTTTAGCCTTAACCGCTAATGCTTTTCGTGAAGACTTTCATGCTGCTATTGAAGCAGGTATGGACGGTCATATCGCCAAACCATTTGATTACACAAAGTTACTGAGCACCGTCGGTGAAGAGTTACACAGGAAAAGAAAGCAAGAGGGAGCGGAATAGATGAATCGATACAAGGATGAGGGCGCTCAGGTGCAGGACACCCGATATTGGCTTGTTACTTCCGGCCGAGTAGCGCCATTCCCAGACAGATCAACCGAGTAACTCATGCTCTTCTCCAGCTTAAGCTTTCTCTTCTTTTTTCTTCCTCTAGCCCTATCGGGATACTTTCTCCTCAGGACCAGGGATTCTCGTAATCTTTTTCTCCTCATCGTAAGTCTTCTATTTTATGCCTGGGGAGAGCCCTGGTTCGTCTTTGTAATGATACTCTCGATTGCAGCTAACTGGGGTTTTGGCATGTGGGTAGCATACATAAAAGAACGAGAAGCAACCATGTGGCCGGTTCTTTTCATATGTTGCACTGCAAATCTCAGCTTGCTTTTTGTGTACAAGTATCTAAACTTCCTGGTCGCAAATCTGGAGCATCTTTTTGGTATTACAGCCAACATACCTGGCCTGAAACTACCCATAGGCATATCCTTCTTTACTTTTCAGGCTATCTCCTACTTAGTCGATGTAGCACGTGGCGACAGTGAAGTACAGCGTAATCCCCTGCTTGTCGGTCTCTATATAGCTTTTTTCCCGCAACTCGTTGCTGGACCTATTATCCGTTATCGAACTATAGCAGCGGCTTTTGCTAAGCGCCAGGAGAGTTTCCAGGACTTCACTATCGGCATAGAGCGTTTTGTCATCGGACTTTGCAAAAAGGTACTCATAGCTAATACTCTGGCTATCGTCGCTGATCGGGCTTTCGCTATGCGACCCGAATGGCTGTCTGCTTCATATGCCTGGCTGGGAGCGTTGGCATATAGTTTACAGATATATTTTGATTTTTCTGGGTATTCGGATATGGCTTTGGGCTTAGGACGGATTTTTGGCTTCCATTTCGAGGAAAACTTCAATCTACCCTATATGTCTGCATCCATCAGCGAGTTCTGGCGACGTTGGCACATCTCTCTGGGAACCTGGTTTCGGGATTATGTTTATTTCCCTTTGGGTGGCTCCAGGGTGGAAACCAGCAGACGTCTGGTCTTTAACCTGGCAGTTGTCTGGTTGCTAACCGGATTATGGCATGGAGCTGAATGGACATTCATTCTCTGGGGTCTCTATTTCCTTGTCTTTCTGATCATCGAAAAACTAAGCGGAATGGATACAACCAGTCAACTGGGTTGGCAGTTACCGAGGCGACTCTACACTTTGACAGTGGTGATCTGTGGTTGGGTTCTTTTCCGAGCTAACGATCTCACCCATGCGCTTTCGTATTTTCGTAGTATGTTGGGCCTGAACTCCATCGCGCATGTCGATCCCCTGGCGATTCTGTATTTACGTGAGAATGCAGTGATCCTGGTTGTAGCTCTCCTGCTGTGTGGTCCGGTGGGGAAGTTCATAAGTCTACAGGTAACCAGGTATAAGCGACTGACATTACTCTTGCAACCGGTCAGCTTGGTTTTACTCTTTTTAATGGCCGTAAGCTGCATTGTGAAAAACACCTATAATCCTTTCATATACTTTAACTTCTGACGAGGTAGGCTTATGTTGTTTTCCGATGGTTTGTATCATGAAATCAGAGCACAGGGCCAGAGAGGTATTACGACACTCCTGATCCTACTGCTTTTGTTCGCCTTGGGTACAGCGACCATACTGAGCAGTGGAGCAGCGGTGATCAGCGATCTGCGAATCTCCTGGCAGAGCGCGAAATTGGAACCTCTGCTTATAACGAGAGCAGAACTGATGATTGCCGGTCTGGAGTCCTCCATCCAGGAGCGTATCTTTGCCCGTCTGTACTGGATCGATATTTTTGGTTTATATCAGCGTGGCATGGGTCGGCGGACAGTTGAGGACAGCAGTGGGCAATTGGTCCTCAAGGACACCTATGGTAATCTTCATTTCCTATATTATCAACAGGACACCACTTATGCTACAGAGCAATATGCAGCTTTTGCCGCGAACTTGCAGGAACGCTCCTTACGACAACTCTATGTTCAGTTGCCAAACAAAAAGATCCCGAAATACACCTTGTTACCTCTGCCAATGGATAATCGCTCCAATGAGACGGCAGATACCTTTCTTGAGGGGTTGCAGAAGAAGGATCTGGCTTATCTAGATCTACGCAGCGAGATTTTGGAGAGCGGCATTCCTTACGAAAGGTTATTTTACCGTACCGATCATCATTGGCAGACAAATGCCGCATTTTGGGCAGCCAATAGCATACTTGGCTATTTAAGTAGTGATCTGGGATGGCAGTTCTCAGCAGGCTTCATGGATATTTCCAACTATGAAACTATTACCTATGCCAAATCATTTCTGGGCTCTCAGGGTAAACGCACCGGCCGTTTTTATGCCGGCGTGGATGATTTTTCAGTCATTTTTCCCCATCATGAAGGTGATTTCTCTCTCTACGCTAATGGATTGCCTGAACCATTATGGCAGGGTACTTTTCGCCAGACTTTCATACGGGAGGAATACCTGGATCCAGGCCAACCCGTCTATAAGGCTCGTTATGGCGCATTTTTAGAATATGATATGGGACTGGTGCAGATCATCAACCATGAACTCCCTCAGGAAAAAAGAATCCTTATTATAAAGGATTCTTTTACGCAGGCAATGGCACCATTCCTGGCCCAGCACTTCGCGGAGGTATGGCTCCTGGACTTACGAGCTTTCGCTGAATTAAATCTTGATCTATGGGATGTCATATCGGGCATAAATCCTGATTTAGTCATGGTAATATATAATACTGAAGTTTTTAGCGAAGTGATGTTTACTTTTAAGTGATCTAATACTCGACGATGACGGGAATTATCATCGGCCGTCTTCCGGTTTTGTCGAAAAGATAACTGCTAAGATTATCGTCGAGCTGATTCTTAACTTGCTCAATGGTATTACGTCCGCTCTGCCGACACTGAGCTATGACCTCCAGAGCTTTTTGCTTCATCTCCTCGATCAGAGCTTCGGACTCTCTCATATACACAAATCCCCTGGAGAGAACCTCGATGTCGTCATGAAAGATACGACGCCTTGTGTTATAGGAGAGAACAAGAGTTACGGTACCTTCCAAGGATAGTATCTGTCGCTCACGCAATACAGTATTAGCGACATCTCCCACTCCAAGCCCATCCACATAGGTCGCTCCAGCATCCACTTTGCCAACTTTGCGAATGCTATCTGCGGAGATCTCTATGACATCACCAATTTCAGCACGGTAACAGTCATCCCTGGGGACACCCATACTTTCCATACTTCTGATTAGGGCTGCCTGATGGCGGAACTCACCGTGAAAAGGCAAGATATAGCGGGGTTTGACCAGGTTGTAGAGAAGCTTTAGATCCTCACTATTAGCGTGACCCGAGACATGCACGTCATCGATCCCCTGATGGATAACCGTTGCACCTGCCCGGTACAACCCATTAACCACACGATTGACCATAGTGTCATTTCCTGAAATTGGCGATGAGGAGAGTATCACCAGATCATCAGGAAGGATGTTTACAGTTGGATGATTCTGATTAGCCATGCGCGATAAGCCAGATAGGGGCTCCCCCTGTGAGCCTGTGGATAAGATTACCTGCTCCTGCACAGGACGACGAAGCAGTTCCTCTATAGGCAGAAAACAACCTGCGGGATAGCGCAGATACCCCAGAGCGGAGGCAATTTCGATGTTGTTGACCATACTGCGCCCAACGGCTGCCAGTGAACGTTTATGTCGGACTACAGTGTCGAACACTTGCTGAATACGATGTATATTCGAAGCGAAGGAAGCGATGATGATCCTGGATTGCGGATGGCTGCGGAAAATGCGGTCGAAGCTCTGACCGACCACTCGGTCTGACCGGGTAAAGCCTTCTCTCTCGGCATTGGTGCTATCACAGATAAGTGCCAGCACCCCTCTGTTACCTATACTTGCCAGGCGTTGCAGGTCCATGGGATCGCCCTCGACCGGAGTCTGGTCGAACTTAAAATCGCCACTGTGCAGGATGATGCCGGCTGGAGTGGTGATTGCCAGGGAGTAGCTGTCCGGGATGCTATGATTGTTCAGCAGAAACTCCACCTTGAAGTGCTTACCAATAGGGATAGCGATGCCATCAGTGACAATATGCTGATCTGCTGTTATATGATGCTCTTTGAGTTTAATAGCCAGCATTCCATGGGTCAGGGGAGACGCGTATACCGGCAGGGGAAGCTCCCGCAGGAGATAAGGAACACCTCCGATATGGTCCTCATGAGCATGGGTGAGGATAAGGGCTTGAATCATATGCCTGTTTTGCTTCAGATAATCGATTTTTGCCAAAACTAAATCGATTCCCAGCATTTCATCATCGGGGAACTTTAGTCCGGCATCGATTACGATGATCTCCCGCCCATAGCGTAGTGCAGTCATGCTTTTTCCGATCTCACCAACCCCGCCAAGGGGAATGACTTGGATACGACTGGCTCTTCTGTTCAAAAAACTACCTCCTAAAGGTTCTCGTTATTAGCATATATTATAATCTATTCACACAGGTCACACAATAGATCAGGTACATTTAACCTATTCTCTGCAGGTTTCAATCAGGAAATGGCGAATATTAAGCTTCAGGTAAAATGGTCGAAAGGGAGTATCGCAGGATTGATCACCTTCAATAGTGTTAGCAAAGGGTACACGAATCGCATGGTCGCCCTGCATTCCGTCTCCTTTCAAGTAGACAAGGGTGAGTTTGTTTTTCTGGTTGGCCCGAGTGGAGCAGGAAAATCGACAATCCTCAAACTGATAACCGGCGAAGAACGCCCAACCACAGGATCTGTTACTGTTTCCGGTCACCTTCTCAATCGTATCAAACCCAGACAAATTCCTTACTTAAGACGTAACCTTGGCGTGGTCTTCCAGGACTTTCGCCTCCTTTCACAGAAGACGGTCTACGAAAATGTCGCTTTTGCGTTACAGGTTGTGGAGGCGCCTCCAGCATTGATTCGGGCCAGAGTTCCTTATTTACTCGATATCGTCGGGCTAAATCGCAAAGGCAAAGCCTTTCCTCACCAACTATCCGGAGGTGAGCAGCAACGAGTCGGTCTGGCTCGTGCTTTGGCGAATGATCCTGTTTTACTGTTGTGTGATGAACCTACAGGAAACTTAGATCCTGAAACAGCCTGGGAGATCATGAATCTTCTGGCTGATATAAATAACTCTGGTACAACAATTATGATGGCTACTCATGCTAAGAGTCTGGTAGATCGCATGAAGCGACGTGTCATCGCCATTGAAGCCGGACGAATAACCCGAGATGACCAACGCGGGGGGTACTCCTGATGCGCCCTCAGACTATCTTTTATTTTTTAGTTGAAACGATACGCAGTCTCAGACGCAACTTCTGGATGGCAGTCGCAACCATCATGACAGTGTCTCTGGCTATGTTTATCCTGGGTTTCTTTGCTGCTTTGCTTTTTAATCTTGATTATATAGCCAGAGAAGTGGAATCTCAGATCGAAATATCCTGTTACCTATCTGATGCTGTAACCCAGGATAAGGTTTCAGAGCTGAAGACACGTTTTCTGCAAATACCCGGCGTTCAGCGTGCTGACTTTTATCCGAGAGAAGAAGCATTAGAAGTTCTGGACGCTCTCCTGGGAGCGCAGAGCACCGAGATCCTCTCCGGATACAGGGGAGGGAACAATCCTCTGCCGGATGCCTTTAAAATAAAAGTTTCCAGACCCGATCAGGTTGAGGAAGTAGCAACTGTCCTGCAGAAAATGAGCGAAGTCGAAGAGGTTATCTACGGCCATAATATCGTTCGCCAATTAGTCAATCTAACATCGATCGTTCGCATCTTCGGCGTTCTGGTGATGATGGGTTTAGGCATTGCTGCACTGTTCATCATCGTTAATACGATTCGGATGACCGTTTCGGCGCGTTCCCGGGAGATCGAGATCATGCGTTATGTGGGTGCAACGGCCTTCTTTATCCGAGTACCCTTCTTTCTGGAAGGTCTCGTCCTTGGCTTATTTGGTTCCTGGATGGCTTACAGGTTGTTACTTTCTCTGTATGCCAATGCCGAGAGCTACTTTCTGCACGAAATGCTCTTTATCACCCTTACACCTGCTCAACCTTTGTTGGGGACTCTACGTCTGTGGATTCTCGCCAGTGGTGCCTTATTTGGCGTTTTGGGCAGTATGGTGGCGATGGGTAAGTATCTGGAAGCATAGGAGGTGCAATGATTATGACCTGGAGAAGTTACTTTCTTCCAGCTATCTTGGCGGTAGCTCTCCTTTGCCTTGTACCTCTGGTATCTGCAGAAGATATTCGTGGTGTACTCCAGGAGATAGAGCAAAACAACGCCGAAATTGAGGAATTGAACGGAAAAATCAACTGGACTCTGATTTATAAGAACGATCTGGTTGGGCAGATCCGTGATCTCGACCTGTTGATTTATCTGGGTCAGATGGAGCTCGACCGCCTGCAGGGTAACCTTGTTCGCCTGGAAGAGGAGATCGATTCCGCCAGTGAGCGACTAACTAATACCGAGAGGGATCTAAATGAGATCGATGCTCTGGTCAAAGAAAGATTGCGTGTGCTCTATAAAAACAGCAATCTGAGCTATCTGGAGGTACTTTTCCAATCTACCAGTTACAGCGACTTCCTGCAGCGTTTTGAAATGGTAAGACGAATCATCGAGAGTGATGTGGCTTTACTCAACAATCTTCAGTTTATGCGCCAGGAACTGAACTCCCTAAAGAGACAACTGGAGGACGATCAAGCTGAACAGCAAAGGTTGCAACAAAGGGAGCTATATACTACGCTAAACCTGGAAGATCAACAGGAGGACAAAAACAAACTGGTGGATGGACTCGACAGTCAACTGTCAAGCTATCTGGCAGCCAAGCAGGAACTGGAAGCTAAGAGTACGGAGCTGGAAGAGACGTTACGCATCATGCAGGAGGCAAATCGCAACAGAGCACTTGGTAGTGGGATATATCGCTGGCCATTGGATGAGGGTTACTGGTCAGTCTCCAGTGAATTTGGCTGGCGGCCCGATCCCTTCGGAGGCAACTACAGTAACAACCATCAGGGGATGGATATCGAAGCCCCCCATGGAGCAGATATCCTGGCAGTCGATGCTGGTATAGTCCTGGTGTCGGAATATGGCTATAATGGTGGCTACGGCAACATGGTCATCCTCGATCATGGTCAGGGTATCGCTAC
>WRDA01000032.1 GCA_009783675.1 Symbiobacteriaceae bacterium
CGTCAGTCCGGAAGCTCAGGAAGCTGGCGCTCGTCTGGCTAACAGACGGGAAGGCAACTTCGATCTGGCCTTCCAGGGTTGGGGCGCCGACTACGCCGATCCCACCACTTTCCTGGATTGCTTGCTCTCCGACCATTTCTATAACTATGGCAAATACCTAAACCCCGACTTCGATGCGGCGATGAAGAATGCGGCAGCTAACGGCAGAAACCTCTCGGTACGCAGCGATTACCTCCGTGAAGCTGAGATAATCCTTTGTGAAGACATGCCGATGATCATGACCACTTTTTCTTCCAAAGTATATTTGCAGTCCCCACTGCTGGTGGATGTTGTAGCTTCCCCCATGGCCATCTTCGATCTGAAGTGGGCCGACCTGAAGTAAGCAAATCGAATAACACTAAAAAAGTTCGCGGTTGCCTAAGCAACTGCGAACTTTTTTATATGGAGCGAATCTTTCGCCCTATCTTCTGACTAGTATGGCGAAATCCTGACCTTCAAAACTGGTTATTCCATTGCTCTGCTCTGTTCCCTCTGCTTTATTGCTTGCGATCTCCGCGAACTTATCTGCAACGCGGCTGAGAAGCCCTGCGTCGTATTCCGGTAGGTTGGAAAAGGTTGTTTTGCCAACTGTCAAAACACGCAATATCTGATGTGGGTAGCCAAAACTAACGCAAATGTTCTTCTCTGTCAAGTTTTAATCTTGTCAATAGCGACATAAGATCCGAAAAGAGGATTTCCTTCCTCGGCAAGGAAAACTGAAATTGCACAGTAATTGCTCTGATGCCTGGCACCAGAACAATTATGAAAACACCACAGTATTTTGGAGGTAATGCATATGCTACCAATGGAACCCGGAACTCCTGTTCAGGATCTCAATACGCCCTGTCTGCTGGTAGACAGTGATTTGCTGCAGCAAAACATCGCCACTATGGCTAACCTGAGCAAGCAAAGCGGCATAGCTATTCGTCCACACACAAAGACTCACAAATGCCCGCAGATTGCTAAACTGCAGCTGGCAGCCGGAGCAGCGGGCATCTGTTCGGCAACATTGGGTGAAGCGGAAGCGATGTTTGCCCATGGCATAACAGATATTCTGATTACCCGTATGGTGGTGGGCCAAGGCAAGATAAAGCGTCTGCTGGATCTGGCAGCCAAAGGGAGAATCGCCGTGGTATGCGACAGCATGGCAAATGCGATAGCTCTGGGTGAAGCAGCTCAGGATAGGCAGATACCACTAACTGTGTTCATCGAGATTAACGTAGGCACCGGTCGCTGCGGGGTGCTGCCGCAAGACGATGACTTTCTCGGCTTAGCTGTGTACTTATACGAACATAAATGGCTGGTATTCGGCGGTTTGCAAGGCTACGCAGGGCATACCTCTCTGATGCAGGATGCTGAAAAGCGCCAGGCAGCAAACCTTATCGCAGATAACATAGGCATATATGCCAAAGCCAAGCTGGAGGAAGCAGGCATTCCCGTGCCGGTTCTTTCCGGTGGCTCTACCGGAACCTGCACCTTAACTGCAGTGGGGGGTTACACCGAACTGCAGGCAGGATCATACGCCACCATGGATGCCGAGTACAGCGATATTGCCGGAGGCATGTTCCATCCGGCACTTACACTGTTAGCAACGGTAATATCCAAAACGTCACCGAAC
Organism: Symbiobacteriaceae bacterium; assembly: GCA_009783675.1. Lineage (GTDB taxonomy): Bacteria > Bacillota > JAAYKD01 > JAAYKD01 > WRDA01 > WRDA01. The sequence goes on from WRDA01000032.1 coordinate 1,658, forward strand.
TGGGTTATAATCGATGCGGGATGCAAAGCTCTGGCAACTGACAGAGGTTCAGCAGTACTGAAAGGCTATCCGCAACTGGAATACCGATACGCCGGAGACGAACATGGCAGAATCACAGCCAGAGACGGCGGCGAAGTCATGCTGCAGGTGGGCGATATGGTGGAACTATATCCCAAACATGGTTGCACCACCATAAATCTCCACGACAGGCTGCACATTATTAAAGCTGGGATACTGCAGGATACCTGGGCAATAGTCGGAAGAGGCCGCGTGGACTGATTTATACCACAGACTATGTATGCTAACAACTATCTGATCAACAGGGAGCGATCATATGGAAGAAATAACGAAGCGGATACTTACCCAGCTTGGGGATACAGAGCTGGTCGAGAAGCTTCTGGCCTTACCTGGCGCCGATTTCAACTCGTTGATGCTGAAAGTATTTCAGGCACAATCTGACAAGGTAACGCCGGTCGAAGTGGTAAAAGCTATGCAGACGAACCGCTTTGTCGTGCCCAGCGATGTAGATCCTGTGGCATATCATACTCTGGAAACAGAGTTTCTTACCACAGCACACAAACTGGGTATTAAGCCAATTCTCCTTTCTCCTTCTGCTCCCTTTGCCAGCAGCTCCGCTTTCGGTTATGTAGACCAAAAAAATGTCGTAAGTGCACTGCGAGGAACCGAAATCCTCTCGGACCCCACCAACATGCTGGCAATTATCCTCGCTGAAAAACTTAAAAGCATGAAAGCGGATAATACTACTCCGATACATTATTGCACTACGGCGAGAGTCTTGAGAGCACAGGTTTTTCCCAACACGGGCAGGCATTTTGCTCATTTTGGTTTGTTTGGCATGGTTTCTTCAGGCAAAGACAAGGGATCGTATCGCTGTGAACAAGAGCTGCTCTTTAAGCAACTGACTTTCTACAAGGAGCTGGTTATACAGAGGTACAAGGCAAACCTCTCCATCGTCCTAAGTAAGAGGCGCGGTTACACGGATGGAGAGGGCTTCTTCAAGTCTATGGCAGAACTTGTAGCAAGAGTACTTCCCGATGTCCCTCTGTCATTAAACCTGGTAGATCAGGAGAATAATTACTATCAAGGCCTTAACTATAATATCAACATGGAAAAAGATGGTGAAATTATAAACATAGGTGATGGCGGTTTTGTCGACTGGATTCAAAGGATGACCAACAACAAAAAAGAGCGCTGCCTGATCAGCGGCATAGGACTCGACAGGTTGCTGTTATACTGAGATACAACAATCACTTAATTTGCCAGCCGTGTCAGAGCTACTCTTCCGGCAGGATATGGGCAGCGTATAATAGCCTGCCATCCTGGTGTTTTGCCAAAGTAATTCTATGCTCGGGTAAGTTTTGTCTGCAATAATCCGGGACCATCTCCGGTGGCAGGAGGTTGCCCTCGTTGTCCAAATAGCTTAGGGGATCACCGCTATATGGTTCAGTACCAATTCGGACATAGTAAACGCTTAGTTGATAATTATCCGTATCTTCCCGCAGATCGGTGATGACCGGAATCGTTTCCCTAACATATCCGCCGAGACGCCTGTAGAGGTAGACTCCACCATACTCATCATAGCGCATGGTGGTGCTCGGTTGATGCCGGCAGACCACATCTTCACCGAAGATAAGCTTAGCGGCTGCCTCAACATGCTCCTTAAGCTTCCCGTGGATGTCGCTGGTGCTTTGCTGAAGGGGAATCAATGTAGCATGATTAGTATCCGGTTCAGACAGCAGGCTTTCATCGTTGTAGCTCCAATCCACGTAGCTGATCAGAGTAGCAAACATGGTGGCGGTGTCGATGATAAACCTGGGATCGGCATCCTCGACGCTTGTGAAGCTTGTGGATGGCAGGACAGGGTTAGGTGCCCAGGCGGTAGCATTGACCAGAAACCTGATGCTGTTTTGCAACCTGATATCGATGTAATGCTCCGGCAGGCTTTCGATTACCCAGTCTACTGGATAGATTACCTGGCGATAGGGAATATTCCTCCTGAGTTCAGCCAACTCTACTGCCGAATAATCCGGCAAGTTTAGGTCATCCATTACATAACCCTGATCGTCTGTTTCCGGCAAGGGTGGGACAAACTCGAAGGGACTCTTAAAGGGCACGCCTTCGCAGGTAACCCGTACATTCTTAATATAGCTGCAGTTCTGAGTAAGAGTAGCCCAAAGGGTCTGCAACTCTACCTCGATATAGCTGTACATCTGAGTTTTATCGTTGACCTGTGACGGATTCAGATGGATTTCTGCAGTATCCCCGACCACCCGCAGTTCAAACTCCAGAGCTGAATCACCTGCCGAATGATAAAACATATCGCTACTCAGTAGTGTGGAAAGGTCATGAGCAGCGAGTTCTGAACTCACTTGGCGTAGTAAAGGGACATAATGTGATTTGCCATATCGTGATGTCTGCGCATACATGGAAGGAGGTCGGAAGGAATAGAGGTAGAAGCTTTCCGGGTCATCCACCTGCACATACGTAACGAAGTCATCAATAGCAGCTGGTTGCGAACCTTCACTGCTTGGTGTGGATTGCCAGGAAGAAAGCATGGAGCAGCTTACTACCCATAGGAGAGAAGCCAGGAAACATAGTGCCACTACAACTCGCATAAGGAACGGTTGAGTTCGTTTGGTGGGCACTTTTAAAGCCATCATCTTTCTACAGCCCTATCCAATATCGCTGCACGATACCACCGTCTTCTCCGGTGGTTTCGTTTTCCAGCTTACCTCCCGCGCTCATCGCTGTTTTAGCGGAGGCAATATTGTCCTTGTCGCAGGTAATAAGCACTCTCTCGATGCCGAACTCCCGGCACTTTAGCAGAGCGAGAATGAGCATTTGCTTTCCATAACCCTGCCGCCGCTGAGATGGTCGAATCTCATAGCCAATATGACCGCCATCATTTAGAAGAGCATCGTTAAGATAGTGGCGAACAGCCACTGTCCCCACGATTCTCCCCTCGACGATAGCGAAGTAAACCGAGCCGGTAACCCAACCAGGAGATGCGACCCGTTCATTACGGTTGATTTTTGCCAACCAGCTTTCATAATCGACGGCTTCACTAAAGCTACTGCTGCCGTGAATAGAAGACTCGCCGCAATCCAGACATTCCTGCCGGTACTCCCAGGCGGCCTGCTTATGTTCAAGGGCTGGGGTAACTAACTCCATTTATGCTGCACACCTTTCTTAGCTGATCTTCTTTGAATGCTAGACCCTCCAGACAGTTGATGCCTGAAATATCTGGTTGCCAGCTCAAGGATCGCCTATGGTCTTTGCTCCCCCAGCTGCTTTATCAGGGCTGCTATTCTATTAGACTTCGTCTCTTCCTTCTTGGCGATTTCGATATGATTTAGCTGTTCGCGTTTGCTATAGTCCGCCTGGCTCAGGAACCGCTCCAACACACCCGCTTCCTTCAATATAGCTTCTATCTGCGCGGGAATCACCACTTCCCGCTTTTTTTCGTCCTTCATCAGAGTAACATGAACGCTTTCCCCGGAGTTCTTCCCGACCATACGTTTTATAGACTCGTTGTAGACCAGATAGTGCCCGTTTCTTGACGGCAGCAGAGTATGATCGAAGCTGTGTCCATCTATCGTTATACAGACGGGAATATTGCCTTTGGAGCCAAAACATTCTACTGCAGAATAAGGAAAATAAAGCACATGCCACTTTATCTTGCCTTCCAACAACGTAATCTCACTGTCAAATTCAAATCGCATAACCATAATAACTCCTTAACATGGGATAGTTTGCGTATAATCCAATGCTGCCTGCTGGCTTGATATGATGTGAGGAAGGCCGTAACAGCACGTACTGATTATCATGGTAGGTGCTGTTACGCTGGTACTCCCAGGTCAGGGTGAACTCCCATTCACCTTCCACCTGACTATCGATGCTGACCTTTTCGCCTTGCAGAGTCCATACATAGGTGGAATATATTTCTCCCAGGGGAGGGCGGTATTGGCGGTAATACCATCGCTTCGTATAGGCCAGTATGGCTGTTCGCGGCCCATGGTGACATTTTCTTCTTCTTGCCAGCTTCCGGAGGTATGATCGCCGGTTGTGTTCGTTGAACCGCCTGAGGCTGCCTAGGTATAACTGTCACGGTGTTAGGAGGTATGGGTATGGCAGACGGTAACTCACTAGATCCAGAAACCACCCCGCCCTTCACGTTGCTCTCGTCGAGGGGAGTGGCTACCTCCGTCTATCACTGGCAGTGGTCGATCTCATGCTCTCTTAAACGAAATCATTGACATTTGCGGCTGCTTTGTGTATATTACTACTGAGGTGATATAATAATGCCAGAAACACGATCAAGCGGTATGCATATCCGGGTTAATCCTGAAATTAAAGCTAGTGTTGAACCAATTCTAGCAGCAATTGGTTTATCCTTTAGTGATGTCTTTAATCTCACATTAAACCAAATCTATCTGAAACGCAAAATCCCTTTTGAACTGTCCGCAATTCAACTAACCGAGAACGGATACACGCCAGATTTTGAAGCTGAACTAATATTGTCATCAAAAGAATCCCATGCTGCAGTAGCAAATGGTGCTAAAACACATAAAACCGCAGCTGACCTTCGAGCCTCTCTAGATGCCGAAGAAGAATATGAATGACAATTATGTGTACGAGGTTTTCCCGTCAGCTAACTTCAAACGAATGCGCCGTCTTGCTCAAAAACAGGGGCTTAATATGGATTTGCTTGATTGGGCTATAGACCAGCTAGCAAAAGATATTCCGTTACCTGCAAACTGGAAGGACCATCAACTCAAGAATAATCTTAAGCAGTTTCGTGAATGTCATATTGGCGGTTCCGGTGATTGGTTGCTTATTTACGAGAAGAGAAAAACAGATATGATCCTCTATCTGCTGGGAACAGGAACTCACTCAGAGTTGCTCGGATTGTAGTAGACAAAGGTTATCATTCACTGGTGATGATCACCGTTCTGCTGCTGTCTTCCCAACTGACGTTTACGCCCAGTGATTCACCGATGAAGCGCAGCGGTACAAGGGTTCTACCATCCACGATAACACCCGGTTGGTCGATAGAGACGACTTCGCCGTTCACTGTAGGTGAAGTGCTGCCAATGGACAGCTTTATTTCTGTGTCACCCTTTATTCCGGTAGCCGTCTGGGTTGCTGCATCCCAGGAGATTGTTGCCCCCAGTGCTTCGAAGATAGCACGCATCGGAACCATGGTTCTGCTGCCCATAACTTGTGGTGGAACATCGAAAGCCAGGAGTTCGCCATCGAGAAGCACTTTGATTTCGGAGGAGGTCGGAGGCGTCGGAGGCGCTGTTGGTGGTTCTGCGGGAGGTGTAAGGTCAGGAGCAGAACCGCCGTAGGTGACGGACAAGTCGACGACAGGGTACTTTGGCAGATCAACAGGGGTCATTATACTCGGTCCGCCGGCACTGCCACCAGTCGATTCGGATCGCCACTCCCAGGATATCAGATCCTCAGGGAGTTCACCGCTCATTACCGGTACCTGATACCCGAAGCTAAACGTAATACTGGCAACCGCTTCTTTTTGCGCTCCCTGTACCAAGGTGCCGTCTGGATATATGTTCAGGTAGACACTCCACAAGCCTTTGCCATCCATGGAAGTCCAGTTAGGGGGATACTGGCAGGTCCACCCTGGTGCCATAGGTTCGTCCGAACCTCCTCCTCCCGCATCGGAGGAAGACGGATCCGCATCGGCCCAGATATAGCTGATCTGACTTAAAGCATAACTATCACAGGTTGCTTTGCCATCCGTCCCGGGAAAAGCAAAGCGGTAGGAATATATGCCGTTCTCCTTGAGGACAACATAGTCCGCATCAACATTCTCCAGGGTGAAGATTGCTACACAGTTGGGCATCACGATGTCAATTTTACCAATGGTCTCCCTGGCATAAGCTATACCGGAAACCAGCATAATGCAGACAACCATGGATAGTATAAAAGCCGGTTTGATCCTCATGATACAACTTCCTTTCAACTCATATTACCTCGGGGTCTTGTGCATCCTGCCGACGCTGTTGACATACATGATACTGCTGGAACCTTCGTCCTCGTAGTAGACCAGCATTTCGTTGCCGCCGTCTCTAGGCATGTCCTCAAAGACCAGTTCGCCGTTGATGTCGTAAAATGTTCCCACGATGTTTTCAAGAAACACATTAGTATCGCTAAGGTTTTTATATGTACCGGTTTCTAGCAACAGTCCTTCTTCGGGTTTCCAGATCAAGCGGCTAAACTCCAAACTGGGTGAGTTGAACTTCAGCCAGGTTACGGGGGCTTTATAACTGGTCTTTATTCCCTCACGAGCGTCCTCTTTCGAAGCATCGGGAAGAGGAGGAGCGGCTTCCTGGGTGCTCCAGGTGCCATTGAGCGCGGCTTTCGAGGCTTTATAGAACTTATCTCCGTTGAACCTTATGGTCTCCGTAGACTTATCGTAGTCCGTAAAGTAGACGTCTAGTGTCTTGTAATCGTAATCTTCTTCATCCTCGTCGCCATAGGTTGCGGTGGTGCTGACACCACTGGAGTCATAAGTGACCCTTTTCTCCACATAGCAGACGACGCAGTCGAAGAAAGCATCTACTTCAGCTTTGCCGGACAGCACTTCCGCGCTGCCGTTTTGGTTTACGGTCGTCTTCTCGAAGACCAGTCCACCCACTGGCGAAGGTTCGAAGACCTTTATCTCCTTGCCCTCCTTATCCTTACCCTCTTGATATACTCCGGAGGCCAGTTCGAACTTGTGCCAGATACCAGTTTTGTCCCGCACAGTCTTGGGGTCGGGTTTCTCGACGCCCTCGACGTTGGTCCAGGTTTCGCAGAAAGGAGCTCCGGTGACCCGGTATAGGGTGGTCCCCATGAAGAAGCCCAGCTGGGGCCTTAGGGTATCCGTGATCGGGTTGTAGGAAACCCGCAGATATGATTCTATAAGTGGTGATTCATACTCCTCAAGAGGAAGTGCGTATAGCGCCATGTTGTCCTGATGATCCCGGGGGAAGTAGTACTTCTCGGTGGGATGCATGCCGAAGTCGGCACCTACCCATATATCGCCGTTCTCCATCAGGATGTAGTCGTCGGCTATTTCCAGCATCTGGTAAGCATATTTAGGGTCTAAGGGCGAGGTTAGGTTCTTGTTCTCCACCAAGGTTAGCCATTTGCCATTGTTGTAGAGTAGCTCATCGACTTTGGCAGAGGGGTCTTTGGCTTTGGCTGCCAGTTGGGTCTGACACTTGGTGTGGTCTTTGAGGACTTTGGGGACCTCGGCGTAGACATCTTTGTCCGTCCAGGTTCCCCAGATGGGGATCTTTTTAGTTATATTCCATTTGGCGTCGATGTGCTTGCCATAGGTCAGCAGGCCGGTCAGGTCATAGCCTAGCGTATTTCTTAAGGTGTCGCCATTTCTGTCGAATAATACTCCGGCTCGGACAACATCCTGGTCATCTATGTGGATCCACACCGAAGCGTCGATTTGCGCACCGTGCCAACTTCCAAAATGTCCCATGGAAACATTCGACCATTTCTCACCTGTATTGGGATCGAGAAGGGTTAGGTTTTGATTATGGGTAATCACACCTGTGCCGGATAAATCAAAGTAAGCCTGGTAAGCTGTTTTTCTTTCAGGAGTTTGCTGGGCTTTCTCCTTTTCCTCCGCGATCTTCCCCCGACGTTGTTCGGGAGTCATAGCCAGGAGATTGCGGATTTCCTCGATGGCTTTAGCGTTCTTGGCGACCTTTTGGTCACGCTCCTGCTGCCACCTGGCACTGGGTGAATCGGTAAATGAGTATTCCGGAACCCTACCATTGCTGTCGGTTACAGTGCTTGTGCCTTTCATCGTAACGCCAACCTGATGAAGAGTCGGCTGAACCATCGTATGGATGTCATGATAGATGTAGCTGTCAAAGTATTCATAGGTCAGAGTGAAGTTCCATTCGCCTTCCACCTGGTTATCGATGCTGATCTTTTCCCCCTGTAGGATTATAGTCCATGTCGTAATCGAGTCCGCTACCTTACTGAAGTTATCGATTGTTCGCTTGTACTCGGCATAGATACGATACGGCGGCTCCTTGACCAGGGTTTGCTTGATGGTTATCTTCACATCTTCATCTTCCGACAGGTTTTTAAAGGCGTCCCAGGTTGCGAAGGCTGTACTGCCCGTCGATGAGAGCAGGAGCAATGCGCATAATAGCAAAGAGGCAAAGCGGTTGGTTGTCTTTTTCATGGCTTGTTCCCCCTCTCTAGTCGGCGTGAATGGTTCGCTGGAATACTAAATATGCTTCCGCTTCTTCCATGAGGAAACCCTTATAAGTCCATGATCTTTTATGACCATCGCTTTCGAGGTTTATTTCACCTCTGCCTACACTGGCTTCATAATCGAAGTCTTTAACTTCCCAGCCTGAGTCTTTTAAGGACTCGCAGTATGTGAGTAAGGAGTCCAGAGTAGTGTCTGATATATAGATGTAGACATAAGTATTGCTTGGATCCGAGGTGTTCACTTCGACACTCCAACGACCATCGGGATACTCCGGCGTATCTTCTGGAAGATAGTCGGCAGGCCATTCATCTGATGCACTGATATCGGCCTTATCATTTTGGGGTTCTAGCTGTTGCAACCTATATTTGCTTTCCGCATTCTGATAGCCGTCAAACCAATCGCGCTGGACATAGTCTTTTTCCACAGGGGACATGA
>WRDA01000033.1 GCA_009783675.1 Symbiobacteriaceae bacterium
CATTCCGCCCACAATTAAATAACAGCGATATAGCTCGATTGCTCTGTTATGCAGGCTTTCCGGCAATGGAGTCATTTCGCGGAATGAATCACGTATCATCAGAGCAAGATTATTTTCGCCCAGTGCCCAAAGGAATTCTTCGAAATCTAACGGGTAAAGGGTATGACTCTCTACGTTTCCCACCGGGAATGAGTATTGCTCCCTATTCACTGCTACGCCCAGCAGGCTACCTGCTGCTGCGACATGATACTGAGGCGCGTTTTCCGAGAAATACTTAAGGGAGGTCAGAGCTCGTTCGCAACTCTGGATCTCATCGAAGATAATAAGTGTCTCTCCAGGAATAATTTCGGCATTGGCTGTCGCTTCCAGAAAACGGATCAGGCGGGCAGGACTTATATCTTCGGAGAAATAACTCGCCACCGAGAGATTAGTCTCCAGATTTATATAAACCGAGTTTTGATAATGTGTTTCGGCAAACTCGTTCAGCAGCCAGGTCTTGCCCACCTGACGGGCTCCGTAGAGCAGCAGAGGCTTACGACTTTCTGTTTGATTCTTCCAACGCACCAGGTTGGCTTCCAGCTTTCTTTTCATGTCACCCGCCTCCTCGTGACCAAGTTTCTGGCACAAGTATAGAACGGAAGGATAGTTAAGTCAAGTTTATTATAGTAAAAACATATTTTTCATTAGATAATAGACGCACATGAACTACGTTCACCCCGAAGTATGAAAGAATGTGCGGCAATTACCGCGCGAATGCTCGGTTCTGGAGCGTAGCTCCAGTGATGACTATTTAGCAACCGCTGATATACCGCCTGTATATAAGTTATGTATTAGTCGTAACAGATCTTCAGCTGGTATATCTCTCTGTCTGCGACGCCAAAGGCGATACAGCGAAAGCACCGTGGATAAATGAAACTCCATCAAATAGGGTGATACCAGGTCGGCTTCTGTGGTAGTAAGTTCATATGCTTCATGAAGAACGCTGGCTTTTACTCTCTCAATAAAATGGGTCCCTCCATAATCTCCGAACAGCGCATCCATATATAGCTCTCCTCCATTAAAAAGGGCTAATATATCCTGAAAGCTTCTTTCCCCTTTGCTTAGTTCTTTCCGCAGTGAATCAAGCACATCGTTCTCCAGGATGTTTAATAAATCATAGATGTCGCAAAAATGCTGATAGAATGAACTTCGGTTATATCCCGCTTTGTTTGCGATTTCCTGAACCGATATTTGTTCTATTGGCTTTTGACTGTAGAGAATACAGAAAGCGTCAATAAAGGCTTTTCTGGTCCTCTCGGTTTTCTCAGGCTGTTTACCCATGCCAGTTCCTTTCGCAGACATTCATTCTTCAGCTACCTACTACGCAACAAATATCAAGAATCTGTTGGATGACAACTTCTTCGGTGCGGTGTATACTAAAATTATACAACGCGTTGTTGAATTGTCAAGGAGGAACACATAATGAGGATCTTTTGCTTTTCGGGGTCTGGTAACTCTTATGCAGTCGCCGCATCTATTGGTTCCAGGTTTTCAGTAAAGCCGGAGCTTGTCACAAGATTTAAAGATATAGACAGAGTCGATGTGTCGGATTCACAAATCGGCATCATTGCACCAGTCTACTTGAATGATGTTCCCTGTATAGTTAAAGAGTTTCTTCTAAAGCTGTGCTTCGCGGACACCAATGCCTATGTATTTGCCGTACTCACATCAGGCAGCGGGAAAAATAAAACCGGATTCCAGAGTATTAACCTGGCTTTAGCACAGAACATGGGGCGACTGGCTCTAGCTTTTGACATTTCCATGCCAAGCAGTTATCAGGCAAGGGCAGACATGGATTCCAAGCTTTCTGCGGTACCCCAGATGATAGAGAAGATCGTACAAGAGATAGAGGACGGTCATGAAAACTATAAGCGAAACGGCTCAACCTCGCTTCCGCGAGACTTTACCAGGGTATCCTTTTTGCAAAAGCTTCTTACCCATATGAAAGTAACCGAAAAATGTAATGGCTGCGGTCTGTGTCTAGAGCTGTGTCCAAAGGATAACATTAGTCTCCGGAATGGGAGAGCCTTCCATGGAAGCAATTGCATTGCCTGCACCGCTTGTGTCAACTGGTGTCCAAGTAATGCTACGACTTATCGATTCTTAAAAGGTCAGTATCGCCATCCTGATATCAGTGCAACAGATTTGATCATAACTAAGAATGAGGAGTAGGGTAATGAATATCAGGGTGCTTACTACTACGGACGCTCCGGATATACGATGAACTACCATGCGTTCGATGTCGCGTCCCCATGCTTCGATTAACCCTGCTCAACAAAGGACACCCCGAAATGGAGTGCCCTTTGTTTTATTCAAATGAAAAGAGTTACTAAACGCGGTTATCGTTACTTAACAATATTGCAAGCGCGGATTTGGTCGTTACCTTTAGTGTCGACATAGACTTTGTAACCGCCTACTTCATACGTTCCTGCCGCATTATTGTTGATTTTGATTGTAGTGGTAATGACATTAGACATGCCATTAGAATATTGCTCGGTCACGGTGATGGTCAGGTCGTTTTGATTACCGCTGAGTTTCTTTACGGAAGCCGCCGGAGTAGCGTTGCTGACTGTTGCTTTGGTAATGCCGAAAGGCTGGGTATAAGCGACACCCGTATTACCCACCAACTCGGCTCGGACATAACCGTTGGCTATGGCATCGGCATACAGGGAGACGTCGATAAAGTTTCCTGTTGCGATTACTTTGCTTGCATCGTTTTCGGTGCCGGAATACCAAACGACCTTACTAAAGCCGCTGCCTGCAATGGTAATGGTATTTCCGCTAACTGCGATGTTGCTGATACTGGGGGTTGCACTCTGTGCCAGGAAGCTCAGGGCCAGCGCGTTATCACTGCCACCGTTATACATCGTATCCGTCGTGGTGGTCTGAGCCGGAGCTCCGGGTGTGCCGACGCTGTTAACACTGTGCTTACGATCGATGCGGCTGACGCCGTAGAATGCGCCGGTCTCCATGGAGTTTCTCGCTCCTGCTTGGGAAAGAGTCGGCATAAGCATTACGTTCCAGGCATGACCGTTACCAGATAGCGAGTGTGAGTCATCATTGGTGAAACCCCAGACAGCTCTGCCCTGGGGCATGGTCTGTGTCAAAATGTTGTCCCACAGGATTCTGTCATTGATGGATTCGCCGTCCCATTTATTGATGATTTCCATGCCGACGCAGGAAGGGTTTTCAATGAACAATCCTACGTATTTGCCGACGATCGCAGGATCGCTGGAGCGTGCCGCATTGTTCTGGCCTCCGGTGTATCTGCCGGGATGGTTGAAATGGGTGATGCCACCGCGAGCTGCGACTTCTTTAATGACCTCGTCCATGGTTCTGCCAAAGTCGGATGAGTTGTTGCGGTCCTGCCCAACGTCACCAGGCAGGCTTGTGGCAAAGAAAGCGTTGATGTGGTGATTCTGGAAGTTGCTACCACCGCCGTTGAAACGTTCGCCTTCGGCACTGGTCTCGTTCGATTCCCCCATGCTGATCATACCGTTTGTGTTGGTGCGGTTACCATTATAAGTGCCGGGGGAGGGGTTGGTCTTATTATAGGTTCCTGCGTTGATGGCGCTTAGTTCCTGCGCTGTTAACAGTACGTCATCGCTTAAACCGATGTTGTTCCAGTTGTTATTCCAACTACCCGCCGCAGTCCAGGAATCCCAAGCGATGGTGGTGGTGTCGTGGTCAGTCATGGCGACGATATCGAAGTTTTTGGCATACTTGTCCAGCAGCATGTCGCGTCTGAAGTTACTGCCATCGGAGAATGTGGAATGGGTGTGGTTCGCCGCCTTGTACTGTCCGCTGGTGGACCAGTTAACGTCTGCATACGGGTTGTCGATGTTGTAGTACTGTGGCTGGGTGATCTGGGGAGCAGCCAGCACGGATGTTCCGAAAACGCTGACCATCATCATTACTGCGAGAGCCAGGGATGCGAGTCTCATGTTTGTTTTCCTCATTGAAGCAATCTCCTTCTTGTTTAAGTGATGACCTTATTCTATTCTCTCAATGTAAAGGACACATGCAGGAAGAGGTAAAAAGCTGGTAAAACGTATGTATAATCGCTTACGGCGTGTGGGAGCAAAAAAAAACAGCCTATACGGCTGACTTAAGTCTTCTGTCGCTTCCGGAAAGCGCTGCGATCTTCCTGCATTCCCAAAATTCGGCGAAGCGCTTGGCTGAACTGTTTACGACAAGTTCCTCAGGAAAACTCAGTTCTGCCAACAAAGCCGATGCGCGTGCAAAGTTTCCAATATCGTAGCAAATGTGGCTGTCACTGGAGACTATAACCGGCACTTCCAACTTTCTGGCCAAGGCTAACATTCTGTAGTAGTTTCCGGCTGCTCCCTGTCGAAACGAGCCAGGGCAAAGGGAAGAGTTGTTCACCTCAAGGGCTACGTGATGGAATTTTGCTGCCAGTGTGAGCGCTTCATAATCCAGGGGCATAAGGTCATCATCGGGATGACCAAGGATGAAGACACTTGGATTGCTCATTGCGGCGATTGCTGCGTCGGTGCAGCGGGAGAGTTTGTTTTTGGGAAACACAGGATAGTGCAGGCTGGCAATACAGTAATGTAATAGGCTTAGGGTTTCATCGCAGAGGTCGGCATCTCCATACTCATTAAGGATGTTCAGTTCAGCTCCGCGCAGCACCTTCAAGTCTCCCCAATCATTATGGACAACTTTCAGGTTCCTGAACCAGGTTTCTTTAGGCGCGTCCTCCAGTGCCGGAGCATGTTCGGATATACCCATGAACAGTAAGTTTTTTTCCTTGGCACAGGTTATATTTTCCATAAGAGTGCTGTAGGCGTGACCGCTTGCCATGGTATGTGTGTGTAAGTCCGCAATTAAATTCATCTTTTTCCTTTCCTCGGTTTTCCGCGAAACCGATTTATTTTTTTACTTTTCATCGCCCTCATTATCACATCGATACCATGGCTATACAAGCAAGCTGATGTGAGGAATATGTAATTATTAGGTAAAGTGCATATCACTCTCTCACGATGGAGGGAGGCAGATCGCTCAGGTCGATATAGGTGCCTCTGCTAAGGTTCATGATGCCTGTGCACCAGATGGGAAGCGCGTAAATGATGCCATCAGGGCTGCATGCCTCACCTTGGGTAGCGATGTAGGGATGCAGCTTTGTCAGTTTAAAATCCGTGGACATACTGTAGTAGCCGTCATTGATTAAAGCGACGCGTTTCTCGCGAACCTGGGAAGCGGGGTCCCACTGACATTTTAGGTAGACTGTATCCCCGGACATGCCCAGGAATTTGATGCCCTTAAAATCCTGATGCAAATCGTTTATGCAGACGCGCTCTCCCCCTGGAGTGAAAAACCACAGTAGATTTCTGGATATTGAATAGCTTTGCGTCTGGCGTTCGTACCACAGAGTGGAAACATAGATCCCACCAGGAATCGGATGGATCCCCAGAACGGATTCCTTACCATCCATAGGGATATGTCTGACAGGCTGTCCGTCGAAGACCACGAAATGATAGTAGAGATAAGGAGTGTATGGCGCAGGGATATAGTTAGCATAATACACCAGCACTTCCAGGAGATAACCTCCGTCGAAATCAATACTGGAACTATAGATGGATAGCGGATAGACCCTGCCACTGTTATCTGAGCTCTGAGCATTAAGCTCCACGAGATCGGATATATCCCATATCACTGCTCCCTGATAGTAGAGTTCATTACCTCGCAGACGCACCGCAGAGTAGGGAATGGGTTGCGGGATTGAGTTTGGCATGTCAGCCAGGAGATCGATGCTCTCGTCGGCAAAGTTAAACCTGGCATACCACAGCATTTCACGGAGATTGCCATAGCCGACAGACTTATCCGGGTATTTTATCTGACTGGAAGAATTAACCCGTCTGAATATATCTATACCTTCATCATCTGAGTTTAATAGATAGAAGTAGGACACAGATTGCTTAGTGATTTCTAGCCCATCATCCCGGGAGATCTCCCAGGAGAATTCCTCCTTGGCCCAACGCTGGATCAAAGGGAAATAGGTGATATTGCGAAACAGAAGAAGGGGGTACTCCTCACGACTGTTATCGATGAACTTCCCATTGACATATACCGGGAAGGAGACCACCTGAGCCACAAAAGATCCAGCGGCGTTGTCACCTCTGCTGAACCAGGGGAGATTGTAGGTTGCATACTCAGAGGCTGCGACATAGAGCCCATCCTGTTCGGTCCAGGCGGTGTCAACGCCCAGGAAGGAGCAGAGGTCATATGTCATGGGGAAGTAGGTCGTATCCTGATAGGTGATGAAAGGATACCTGGCTCTTTGGTAATCTACATCCACATCGTTGATCGTTACCGCCAAGCTGGGGATCGTCACCGTAACATAGCTCTCTGCAGCGATTGCCACGCAGTTTAGACCTAAGGCCCCCAGAACAGCTATCAGCAGTGAAATCAGTCGTTTACAGTTGTGCATGGACTATCCTGCTCCTGTGTAAAACTCATCTGCCTTCGCAGGGCATACTTTAATATTTACCAGCCGTGATCTATAGTCCTTTCTTATAAAAATAGGGTTGATAATATCCTAATAAGAGTGGAAACAGCGAAAGGCGCTAGCAAAGCTCCATCAGGAATCCGCGAATAAAACAAAAAAGCACGCTCGCATCTTACTCGGGTAAGGTGTGAACGCGATTTTCGTATCTGGTAGCCCCAAGAGGATTCGAACCTCTGTTTCAGCCTTGAGCGGGCTGCGACCTGAACCACTAGTCGATGAGGCCCAAAGTGGTTCCTCTATGCATATATCCGGATTCTGAACTTACTGTAGAACGAAAAAATGGTTGGGGAAGAAGGATTCGAACCCTCACAGGCAGATCCAGAGTCTGCAGTCCTACCATTAGACGATTCCCCAAATGCTACAGCGCATTATACCAAAAGGCTGTCCCCTTTGGCAAGAGAAATTTTGCTGTAGGTGCGAGTGTCTCTACAGTTATTATGGCAGATATGTTTTCAAAGCAGCCAATACTTCCTGAATATCCAGGGGTTTGCCGATATGTCCGTTCATACCGACTGCCAGACATCTATCGACATCTTCTTTGAACACATTAGCCGTCATGGCGATAATTGGTATCGCTCTGGACCCGGCTTCAGCAGCCTCGGCGGCGCGAATGCTGGTGGTTGCTGTATAACCGTCCATTTCGGGCATTTGCAAATCCATAAACATCATCTCGTACTTGTCAGGATTGGCGAGGTACTTCTGAACCGCCTCCATGCCATTGACAGCACATTCGATCTGCAGATTAGTCGGTTCCAGTAGGGTAAGAACGATTTCCCTGTTGATTTCCACATCTTCTACCAGGAGGATACAGTGTCCGGAGAGGTCGAGGATCAGTTCGTCTTCTGCTTCTTTCAGGCTGGCTTCGGAGATACCCAAGCATTCGTTGAGGCAGTCGACGATGGAGGATTTGAACAGCGGCTTGGGTATAAACTTGGTGATTCCTGCCTTGTGGGCATCAGATTGGATGAAGCTCCAGTCATATGCGGAGATCATGATGATGACTGTATTAGCGTAGCCTTGTTCACCCACCAGGCGCGAGAATTCTATGCCATTCATTTCCGGCATATCCCAGTCCACGAAATAGACATTGTAAGGCTCTGTCGAGGCTATGCAGGAGAGAGCATCCAAACCGGATTGGGCAGTATCACAGCTGACCCCGATCTGCTCTGCGATCTCCTGGAAGAAGGTGAGAACGCTGGGATCGTCGTCTACAGCTAAAATGCGGATATTTTCGTAGGTCAGGTCAGATGATAACAAACGAGGCTGCTGATCTCCTCCTCTGGCCAGGTTGACGGTGAAGGAGAAGGTCGACCCCTTGCCAAGTTCGGACTGCACCCAAATAGCCCCATCCATCATTTCGACGATACTCTTGGAAATGACCAGGCCCAGACCGGTTCCTCCGAAGCGACGCGTCGTGCTGGCTTCTGCCTGGGTGAAGGCGCTGAAGAGGCGAGCCTGTTGTTCCGGGCTGATGCCGATGCCGGTGTCGGTAATGGATACCAGGATGGTACATATACCGCTCTTCTCCCCGGTAAGGGAAGCCCTGACGACGATCTCGCCATCGCTTTCGGTAAACTTAACTGCATTGGTCAGCAGATTTGTGATTACCTGAGCCAATCGCTGATCGTCTCCGATGAGTAAACGAGGAATGGCTGAATCCATGTGCACGGTCAGCTTTTGTCTTTTTTCATCTACTCTGAAGTTGATCACATCGATGACGCGTTGGAACATCTTTTCGAAACTGAACTCGTTCATCGAGAGGGAAAACCTGTTGGCTTCGATCTTGGACATATCCAGGACGTCGTTGATAATGCTCAGGAGATGCGTCGAAGCATCCTGGATTTTTTCGATGGCGTAGTTCTTCTTCTCGATTTCCTGTGCGCTGGCGCCAATGGAGGCCATGCCGATAATGGCATTCATCGGCGTGCGTATCTCGTGACTCATGTTTGCCAGGAAGTTGCTCTTGGCCAGACTGGCCTGCTCGGCTCTCTGTCTGGCATCCTCGATCTCGGTAACATCGTTGCTGACGATGATTATCCCTTGTTGTATGTCGTCATGATCCCAGATGTAATTGGCCGTTCCTTTATAGTAATGCCCGTTTTCTTCCTGGAAATAGACTTCCGCTTCGTGACCATGTTCCAGAGCGGTGATGGGGCAGTATGCAGAACCATATGGATAGACACTTACTTCGCTGTAGGGGAGTCCGATAACTTCCTCAAGATCCCGGTGCAGGACCCGCAACGCAGGAGAGTTCATGTAGATAATTTTCTGTTCCATGGTGATGATAGCCAGGGGATCCGATACGCTGCTGACAATGGAATCGGCCATTTCATCGAAAGAATCAGCCAGAGTACCAAACTCATCGCGGATATCAGCCTGCAGACGGAACTGGCGCTCTCCGGTGCGGAAACGAGAGATGCCGTTGATGATGAGTTGAATGTTATCGGTAAGATAGGTGGAGAGGAACATTGCGGTGAGAATAACCAGCAGTAGCAGGAAGAAGCTGGAGATACCCAGGCGAACCATGTTCTCACCCATGTTGCTGTCGATGGTCATGGTGAGCAGTTCTTCAGTGACACGAGCCGGGGCTGTAAAGTCCTCGATCCCAGCTCCGATGGTGACGAAGGCAAATCCCCTTCGCGAACCGAATTGCCTCTCGGGAGCATACTGGCCGGTATAGTAAGGAATGGCGCCAGCGGTGGTCAGTTTGTATAAGCCGCTCCATAAAATGTAGAACGACCCAGAATCTCCATGTTCAGTCAGATCCATCCAACCGGTACACTGTGGAGCATTGTTTAGGAAACGACCATCTAAGCCAACGAAACCAGCTTTGGTCAAGGCAGCGGCTGGCGCCTTGTCCCGGGACTGATAGTCCAGGATGGGCTTGCCTCTGGCATCCAGGGCTACTTCCAAGTTTTTATCATAAAGGGGTCTTTGTCCGAACTGTGGCAGCAGCTCTTGATCCTGAATGTTGGCAGCCAGGAAAGAACCCCAGCTGGTACCGGCGGATCCGGAGTTAAGATTGTTCCAGGAAGGATTGGCAGCCAGCCACTGTGCTCCACCGTTGCTGAACCAAGCGAAAAAGGGGGTATCCTGAGCCAGGCTTACCTGTCCGTCGCTGAGAGCAGGGATCTTTTCACCCCTGGCATCCTTGAGGAACCCTCCGTTTTGATAATCTCTTTCGTAAGCCAGACTTCCCTCCAGCCACGGTACCTGGGGTTCGCCGGTAAGAGGATTATAGCCGACGATGGAGTGATGCCTGGGATGGCAAATGCTGCGGCACTGGTAATCCCAGATAAAGGCGTAGTTGCCTTCAAATGCGCTGGGCAACGTCACATAGCGCTCCAGCATGGGGGTGACATAATCCACAAACTCCATGATATGATCATGGTTTAAGGCCATGGTCACATACCCTAAGATGGTGCCGTTTTCGTCGGTGACAGGGGTCGCCCAGCGCACGATTCCTTCGAAGCGTTGCCCGACAGGATTCTCCTTGCCGGCATAAGCCTGAGTCTTGGCTGCGGCGATGAACTGATCTGCAGGGAGATTAGCAATCTCCTGCAGCTGAGCATGATTGGGATGGGTTGTCGGGACATTCTTCAAGACCCCGGGGGTGTACATACCTATATAGTTGGTGCCGACATAGGCTCCGATGACATCGGAAACATAGATCTCACCAGGTGCCAGCTTGCGTAGCTCTTCGAAGTACCCCTCTGCTTTGACATAGGTA
>WRDA01000034.1 GCA_009783675.1 Symbiobacteriaceae bacterium
CAAGTACCTAATTAACGAGGAAGAGTTGCACCGGGTGCTTTTGGAGCAGCGTATCCAAGAGGAACTGGCAGGTTTCCTGGCAGAGGGTTGGCAATCCCTCTCTACGCATAACGGATCATTGGGTGATCTAATTTCTGCGTTATTTGAGGATCCCACTCATCCTTCCTGTGAGCTCAAGTATGATGAACTGACGAACATATCCGCAACTCAGGTGAGTTTAAATAAGATGAAAACCTGGTTATGGAGTGTTTTCCATGAAGTCTGGGATTCTTTTATATCAATTCCGGAGAATATGCAGGCCTGCAGGGATCTTTCGGGAGCAATAGCTGAGCAGTTGACCGAGCATCTCCTTACGAGCGATCTCACGCTACGCACACTCCTGGCAGATGATCAACCTATCACCGCCAGTCTGTCCGTAATTCTAGCGAATCTCGAACCGATAATCTTCGAAATGCTGGCGACATTTCTCAGGAGTGATAGTCTCAAGAACGAAGTAAGTAAAAAGCTATCTGACTGGATGCAGCAACAGGTCATTCTAAGCCTTGTAGCTTCCGTAGCAGGTGACCAACGCCTGGATAATCTCGTGGCTAGATTGCTGGGCGATATAGCCTCCCATGTTTTGATCAGCGACAATCACCTCGGCTTTGTAGACAGTCTACTGACTTCTCTGAAGGACTATGAAAATTTATCCATAAGCGAAATAATTACCTACTGCGGAGCAGACCAATTGAAGCACCTGCTGCAGACGATTATTACATCTTTCCTGGAATTCTCAAATAGTAACCCCCAACAGGCTACTTATCTACTGTTGCCTTCAGAGATGGAGGGTAATCCAGCGGAGTTTGAGCAGCAACTGTTAAGCTTCGTTACTGGTATACTCTCTGTAGCAAGGGATATCCCGCTACACGCTTTGCTTGGTACCACGCCTCTTCCCGATGATCTGTTTCCTTCTCTCGCTGCCGCTATTTTGCGAATTGGGGCAGACCACGCCGCAGCTTTACTTGAGGCTCTTGATATAGCCACCATGGTGCAAAGGCGCTTAATTGAGGTCCCTGTTGCCGAAATCGAAGCAATGACTCTGGAGATCGCTGGGCGAGAGCTTGGCCTTATCACCAATCTCGGTGCTCTCTTGGGTGGAATCATCGGTATATCACAGCTGTTGGTTCGTATATTTTAGTTTGAGGTGATGATTTACCATGCATCTGTTTTTAACCGGAGATAAAGGCATAGGAAAAAGTACCGCATTGGTGCGTTATCTGGACACAGTGAAAGTAAGGTATCAGGGTATCAGGACGCAGATTAGGGATGACCCCAGTGGTTATCGCTATCTCTTTGGTGAAAGGATCGATAACAGGCAAAACCCCCTGGAGCACTTCCTGTTGGCTACGCGTACTCCAGGGGGTAGTTTTCAGACTCATCAGGAAGGCTTCGAGAAAAATATGGTGAGACTATTGTCTGATCTCTCTCCAGATTGTAACCTGATTGTGATCGACGAGTTAGGGTATTTAGAAGATGAAGCTATCGCCTTCCAGGAGAGAGTTCTCTCACTGCTGGATGGGTCCCGACCCGTCCTGGGTGTCCTTAAGAAACACTCGTCTCTCTTTCTGGGCAGTATAGCCCGTCATCATAAAGTGACTGTCTATGAAGTTAACCTGCAAAACAGAGATCAGATGCCAGCTGAGATAGCCTCTTTTTTCAGTTTTGGTACAAAGACCTAATCATCGATAGTAGCTGGGCTTACAGAGAATCTCATGAACTTTGGTATCCAGTATCCGACTGGCGCTGGCAGGGGTCAGGATTATGGCTGTATCCGCGCCTCTTCCTGTTCCCCCGACAGCTATCAACGGAGAGGGTTCGATTAACCCTGCGTCTAAAGCCATAACTGCGCACTCAACGCCTACCTTAACGCCCGGGCCGAACATCCTCAGTGTATGAGCCATGATTTCCACCGGATACGTGCCTTGTAGTTTACTCGATAGTCCCCGTTCAGCTCCTGACAAAACATGGGAGCCAAAGTAGAGAATCATACCACCTTCACGGATTTTTTCCTGCACTTCGTCGCTCATGGTGTTGGGTACATCCGGACGGAAGTAGTACGCATGACCAACACAGACGATCCGAAACTCATGAGCGTAAGGGAGAAAAGCTAAGGCAACTTCACCTGCGGTTGAAGCGATGACAATCTGAGATATTTCCTTTTCTCGAGCGGCGTTCAGGGTGATCGCCAGGGTTTGGGCAGTGTTCTCCTGGCCAGGGTTGGGAAATAACATGATTCCACCTCCAGCATGATATTGATTATTATTCAGTAAGAGTGATCGCTTTTTCTTTTCTTCCGCCCCGTATGCTGTTTAAGGTAACTGTCAGGGTATCTTCTGCTACGCCGCGCACTATCCAGGAAACCCTGGCTGCACTATTGGCTACTCCGCCACCATATCCTCCGGAGGTATGAGCATTACCAAATCCCTGAAGAAAGCCTATCTCCTGCTTTGCTAATCCCCCTACTACATCTTTCGTTTCTATTAACAGATAGTCAGGATTGATAGCCTTAATAACCATAGCTTTATTACTGGCAGCAGTACAGAGATAGCCGTTGTTCTGAACAACCGCTTCGACTTTCCAGAGACCATCCCCCAGATAACTCTGCGTAAGTGAAGCTATTTCCACCTCGGGTAAACAAGCTGCTTGTTGCAGAGCCCAGGTGGCATTTTTATGGCATTCAGCCGGTAGTAAGAAATGAGGAGGATTCTGGAGAGCATACTTAGGGTTCCAGCCACCTATCTCGACGCTGCCCAGTTGCGGATGATCATACTCAGACCACGGAAAGAAGCCGGCTCCACAGAGTTCACGATCGTTCCATTGCAAGAGGCGAACCTGTAGCTCTTCTCTTTTCTCGTAATCATTGGCGTTCTGAGCTTCGCTGCGACTAATACCTGCCTGACCGTTTCTATCCCATAGTTCTGTAGTATAGCCAATTACTCCCCAGTGTTCATACATCCATTCAGGCAAACAAGCTCGATTGGAGGACTTCACGTCGATATATCCAGTAACCTTTGTTCCCTCTCTGGCGATCTCTCTCATGGCGCGAAGATCGCCCTGATCTATTTTATCATCGCCATATTGATAGGGATTACGATAAAAGAACCCTCCGGAGGTATGAAAAGAGTTGACCAAACCTATATTCGGATGGTTGGTGATGAACTCAACCACGGCTCTAACTTCTGGTTCGGAAGTTGGAAAGTCTCCTCCTGTACTTAAAGAAGGATCCCAGTTTGAAGGAAAATTGCGGTTCATGTCAATCCCATACGGGGTTCTTATTATCGGAAATGGTTCTCCCTGGTAATCGGAAACCATCCCTTCAGGAAGGATACGATAATATGGACCGCCATAGTCAGCTGCTTCCCTGGGAATCATGATGCGCGTATCCTTGCTGCTGATCTTCCATTCACCTTTTTTATCGTCTCTCAGTCGCATTTGGAGAATATAACCGTTATTATCGATATCTGAAGGATGTAGGCCAGGCCACTCAGCTATATCAGGTTCAGGCCAGGGTCTGACTGTCGAGCGAAGCGTCTCTGGGGTTGTAAGGTATAGTTCTGCTCCGTCAGGATTGACGCGGGGAACGACATAAAAACACCTTGTATCGAGCAACCTGGAGATAAAGGCATCCTTTCCGTAACCGGAGACAAGCCGGTCGATGAGACAGAGAACGGTTTGAGCGGCAGTTACTTCACCGGCATGAATATTTCCTTCAATATAGATTGCTGGCTTGGCATTATCCGCACCGCTGGATCGATTGGTCAAGGTCATCAGCCAGATGTCCCTGCCTTGATAGCTCTTGCCTAAGCTGGACATGACAGCGATTTCCGGGCAGACGATGCTAACCTGTTGCAGATAATTAGTCAACTCATCATAAGCATAGTATCTGTCGAAATCGATAGGAACCCTCTGGGACATATTATTGCACCTCCTCGTGAATGAGCTATGCTTCTCTGCTGGATTCTTCCCCTAGGGTGCTAAACCCTTTAGATATACTACTTTTCTTCAGTTTCAGTACCCGAAAACGAGGATTCGAGAGAGTAAAAGCGAATAGAATTATATTATGATGCGAGGAGGAGACTTTATGGCGGAATTACCCAACATAACAGGTCTGGATAATGCTGCTTTATTACCTGCAGACTCTCATATCCTGGCTAAGCTCTATGCATCTCCTGCAGGAGCCTCACTAAATGAGGAGCTTTGTCAACGATTCGGTGCCAGGTTTGGTGGCAGCGAACAGGAGCGCCTGGCTGCTGACTTCCTTAAAGACAAGCTATTGGAATATGGCCTCGATTCCGCCTGGACTGAACCTTTCGCGGCTCCTTACTGGTGTCGCAAGACAACAACCCTGTCTGTCAAATCTCCTGAGATCAGAGAGGTCTCCTGTATCGCTCTGCCAAATTGCCCTCCTGGCTCTGTAGAGGCTCCTCTGGTCTTTCTTGGCGATGGTGATCCTCAAAGCTATGCAGACAATGCAGAGAAGATAAAAGGCGCCATCGTGATGGTCAGCACAGCAAATCCGGCTTTCTTTCATCGCGGAATGCACAGGGGTGAAAAACTTGGACGAGCTTTGCAAGGGGGAGCAGCTGGCTTCATTTGGATGCGTGGCGAAGGCGGAGGTCTTCCGGAAACAGGTTCTGCCCGTTTTGGTCGACTTTGCGAAGTGCCCGTGATCTCTGTATCATTAGAATGTGGTATGGAACTAATGCGTCTGGCACGAGGTGGTCATCAGGTCATCCTGAATATAACTTCGGATAATGAAATGACCCAGGTCAATAGTTATAATGTAATCGGAGAAATTAAGGGTACAGAATTACCTGAAGAAATTATCGTGGTTGGAGGCCATTATGACGGCCATGATATAAGCCAGGGAGCAGTAGACAATGGATCCGGTATAGCTGTTACCTGGGAAGCTGCACGAGCTCTGGCACATTTGAAAGGGCAGCAGAAACGTACTATACGCTTTGTGGCATTTGCTCAGGAAGAGATGGGGCTTTTGGGATCTGATGCATATGTTAAAGCCCACCATCGGGAGAATATAGTCTTCATGCTCAATCTGGACGTTGCCGGAGGAGGATTCTTCGGGCGGTTTTCCCTGCAGGGATGGTCAGAGAACTTGGCCTGGCTTAAGCAGCTCTTTAGCGAAATGGGGGAGAGCCATATCAGATTAGGTGATGCCATCAGTATCTACAGTGATATGTATCCCTTTGCGTCAGCAGGTATTCCTGCGGGTTCTTACGCTTCGAGCAATCCCAGCGGAGGGGGCGGAGCTCCTCGAGGGTATGGTCACACCCATTGGGATACCATCGATAAAATAAACCCTCGAGCCATTCAGATGGATGCGATTCTAGTGGCTCGTTTCCTGCACCGACTTTCTACCCTTACTAAGCTTCCCTTCAGGAAAAAAGCTGCACTTGAGATCACTGCCAAACTCCAGGAGCGTGGGTATGAGGAAGTAATGAGATTTGAACAACGTCCCTTGCCACACGAAGTATGGGGCTAATAATGTTATCCTGACCCGAGAGGAGGTGTGAAGCATGATACAGATTGAAAAACAAACTAAGGATGATAAAGAGATAACCACTATTGGTGTCAGTATACTTCCAACTGGGATTAAGACATCCACAATAAGTGGTGCGATCGTAGGTTTCCTGTTTGCAGGACTTCCGGGTGTCATCGTCGGAGGAATAATCGGTGAGGTAACCCATGTTTTTAATAAAGCCAGGGATCATTAACTGGCTTGATCCCAAATGAGTCATGGGAAATGTGACGCACATAATGTAAGGAGGAATTGTGATGGGACTCTTCCAGAGACTTTGGATGACCATCAAGGGTTGGTTCGGCATGGGCATCAGCGCCATTGAAGACCCTAATGCACTTTTAGAGGCGGCACAGAATGAACTGCGAGAGAAGCTTAAACAGGTCAGGCAGCAGGCAATCTCTGTCGTACAGCAAAAAAACCAAATTGAGATGATGTTACAAAACGAAACCAATAAGCAAAATGACCTAAACGCTCAGATCAGGCAGGCTCTTCGTATTGGCAGGGATGATCTGGCAGAACAGCTTATGAAGCAACTGATTAATGTCGAAGCTACGGTCAGCTCGTTGCAGGCTCAGTATGAGCAGGCTTTACAGGCTTCAGAAACAGTTAAACAACAGGTCAAACTCTTCGAAGAGCAAGTCCAGGCTAAATACCGCGAAAAACTGCAACTACAGACACAGTGGAAACAAGCACAGATTACAGAAAAACTCAATTCTGCTTTGGCAGGGATCTCCATCGAGACCTCAGATGAAGCTTGGGATCGTGCTAGGGAAAAGATCCAGGAGAGACAAGCTAGAGCTGGAGCTATCGCTGAGATGGGTGGTGTCTCCGCTAATCTGGAGATGCAAAAGTTAAACAGCGAAATGGCAAACGCTCAGGCTCACGATCGCCTGATGGCTCTAAAACGTGAGATGGAAAGTGCTGAAGTCAGACAGGGTGAGGTAGCTGCTGGTACTGTCACCGAAAGTCAGCTCCAGGTAGAGGAGAGACTAGAAAAGATCAAGCAAGAAATGGGCGAAAAGCATGAATGATAGACCAGGATTTGGTTTCTGGTTAAAAACACTGCTTGTTCAGCCTCGGGTTTTGGTCCCAATAATACTCTCAGTTCCTCTCAGCACCATGTTCATAGATATCAACTTCTATCCTCTTGCCAGTTTCTTCGGTGCCTTCTGGGGAGGATACTGGCAATCCTGGTTTACTATGCTAACAGTTGCTTCAGTCGGGGTAGCCGCTTCCCTGTTAGAAATGCGCACGGAACGCTTCAGAAATGCCCTGGCCAGGAAATGGCGTAAAGTCCAGGTGGATTTAGTACGCGCCGAACTTCGCGCCAAGGAGCGAGCTGTACTGGCAGTACGGGGCCGCCCAACATTTCAACGTGATCGCCTGCGTCGTATGCAAGCAGCCCAGAAAGACTTTCTTGATGAACTGACACGTGGTGAGGGTATTCCTTCCGCCACCCAGCAGGATCTGGTAGACCAGGCACTGAAAGCCTTTACCCGCTACTATGAACTGCTTCAAAAGGAACAGAGAGTTGCGAGCCTGTTAGAGACAGTCAACCGTTCGGAAATAGAAAGGGATATTGCACGCTTGGAAAAGCAGGCGGATGCTACCAGCAGCGAGGCGAGAACCCAGTATCTGCGTGCTGCCGAGTTTCGCAAACAGGAGCTTAAATCTTTAGAACGAGCAGAGCAGTTAAGCACTGTTATGCAGGCACATATGGATGCTCTGGAGAGCGCTCTGGCGACTCTGCGTACAAGAATGATCAACTCCACGGTGTGGGAAGGTGGTACTGTCAACGTATATGCCGATCTGGCACAGGAGTTGCTGGCTCTGGAAAGAGCTTTCCAGGAGGTAGCCGATATGGATAATGATCCTCTATTGGAATTACAGCGTTTTGAACATGAGTAAAATAGCCTATCTTTTCTTGGCTGGTGAATGTCCCGATCCCTGGCACGAAGATTTATCCGACACAGACGCATTGCTCGTTGCCGTGGATGGAGGTTACGTTCATCTGCGGAGACTCGGTCTAAAAGCAGATATACTTATGGGTGATTTTGATTCCATTACTGCCGAACATTATGCTGATCTTGCGAGGATGGGGACCGAGGTCATTAGATGGCCCAGAGAAAAGGATAACAGCGACAGCGATCTAGCCTGTGGCGAACTATACAGAAGAGGTTACAGTCTCCTTTACTTATTTGGAGCTTTGGGTGGTACACGTTTTGACCATGCGCTTGGGAATATCGGCATGATGCATCTTTGGAAACGCAGGGGACTTCGTATAGTCCTGCTACAGGGTAATCTTCATGCCGAAGTGTTATCCCAAGAGAGTGTTCTCCTCCGGGGAAACTCAGGTGACCTCATCTCTCTGCTTCCACTTACCCCAGAGGTGACAAGCGTCTCTACAAATGGACTGAAGTTTACCTTAAACCAGGAGTCTCTGTATGCTGGGGAGAGTAGATCTCTCTCCAATTGCTTTATCACCGAAAGGATCTGTCTGGAAGTAGGCGAAGGCTCCCTATTGTTGATGCACTACCGAACCGGTCGGTGATTCTCAATCCCGTTTAGCATCAAATCTTTTGAGGGGAGAAAGGAAATATGTCCTTCACAATTAGTAAACCTTTCTCCAGAAGAATCGCCATTTTACTCATCACCGCATGGTGCTGTAACTTAATGAGTATTTCCCTCAATGCCAGCCCCTTGTCAGGTAGTGGCTTTCCTGACTACATCACCCCTGCGGTCCCTACTGAGATGCTGCCTGAAGATATGGAGCTGACTACTCTAATCTCCGCAGAATCAGCTTCTCTTAGCGGGCGTTTCGATTTATTGATTGGTAATACCAGTCAGTTGCTGATGTCCGCTCAAAGACCGTGGATTAATGAACAGATGCTGCTTACATATGAACAGCGCATCAATATCACTAACCTGTTTGATATTCCTGCTCAGGATCTGGAGTTAAAAATAATGCTACTGCCACATTCCTCCTCAGGTTATCAAGTAATTTTCGAGGAACGCATCTGGCCAATGGTCAGTGAGATCGTGGAGCTTCCCGACGGAAGCAGATATGCCATCATTCGCTGCGATAGTTTATGGCCTGGTGAGAATCTATTAATAACTGTCTCATATAACCTTGTCAACACCAGTTGGGAAACTGATAAAAGTCTCCTGCATCTGTACGGCGAGCTCCCCAGAGATCCCAAAGCTTTGCTTGCACTCCTTCCTGAAGTCAGAGTAGAATCTGACCATCCTGAAATAATCGCTCTGGCACGTGATATAATTGGTTTAGAAACGAACCCTTTTCATAAAGCAGAACTCATTTATACCTGGGTTAACCAAAATCTTGTATACGATGAAGATGCTCGCTATGCTCATCAGGGTGCTTATGCGGCTCTAAGGAACCGCAGAGGAGTGTGTACCGAATTTGCCGCTCTTTATGTTGCTTTACTGCGCGCTTGTGGAGTCCCGGCGCGCCTGATAGGAGGATATTTGCTAAGGAGCGCAGCCGCTGCTAGGGTAGACCAATCATTGGATACTGGTTTATTACAGGCGCATACATGGGCAGAGTTTTATCTTGAAGGATTTGGCTGGATTCCTTGTGAACCGACATATGAACTGATCGAAAGTGAAGTGCGCTTCACCTCCCTCAGATATTTCGCCGCCTTACCCCATTGGGGGCATGTAATTACCAATACCAGTCTCGGTGGTGGAGTCATCGATGGCAGACAGTTCGACCTCTACTACTCAGGATTTAAGGATATGCTTAGGGGAACTGTCACATCATCTTTTCAACCCGGTCAACGCTTGATGGGAGACGAAGTAAAGGTCTATCTATACGATTGGGACAGTCGGGTCCTCTTTAGTGATGTTCAACCGCAGATCCACCCTGGGGGTGTAACTGTTCTTCCTATGAGGCGTATCTTCGAAATACTTGGAGCTGAAGTGGTGTGGGATGATGAAGATCGCTCTATCCTGGCTGTTTTAGGAACCAACCAGGTACTACTGAAGATAGATGTCCCGATAATAAACATTAATGGCATCGATCATGAACTACTGGTAGCGCCTTATATTGACCCTTCTACAGAACGAACTCTCGTTCCGCTTCGGGCCGTCAGTGAGGGTTTGGGAGCTTCCGTCTTCTGGGATCAGGTCTGGCGTAGTGTTCTG
>WRDA01000035.1 GCA_009783675.1 Symbiobacteriaceae bacterium
ATCAGCCTGGCGCATCTGAGCCTTAAGACCCCGATGCTGGAGGTCCATCTCCCCGCTGATCCCGGATCCACGTAAGCCATGCAGCATCTTCACTGCCTGACGCTGGGCATCTTCACCCAGGGCGGCGATGTAAATATCCAGTTTTGGTTGAGGTAGTTCGCGCTGCTCCAGGGATATCAGGATGCGCTCGATGCCAAGACCATATCCTGCGCCAGGTACCTGTGGACCACCGAGCTCTGCAACCAGGGGATCATAGCGACCTCCTCCTCCCAGAGCTCCGATTTCTCTGGTCTGTGGGTCATAATACTCAAAGACGGTACGATTGTAGTAGTCGAGTCCCCTTACCAGACGATCATTCATCACGTAGCCGATGCCAAGGTCTTCCAGGTAGGTTTTAACCAGCGACAGATGCTCCCTGCAATCGTCACAAAGATAATCCTTCATCAGAGGTAGCTCAGTAAATTCGGCTTGACAGGCCTCATTCTTACAATCGAAGACACGCAGTGGGTTCAGCTGATAGCGACTCTGACAGTCCGCACATAGCTTGTTCAATCTCTGACTGAGGTACTCGAGAATCGCTTGACGATGTACTGGGCGACAGACTGCGCAACCGATGGAGTTCAGCTGCACTTCGATATCCGCCAGCCCTATTCTGTGGAACAAGTCCATGCCGACCGCAATAATCTCGGCATCTGCCAGAGGAGAAGCAGTACCGAATATCTCAATATCGAACTGATGAAACTGTCTGTATCTGCCACTTTGCGGTCTTTCATAGCGAAACAGAGCTCCGTAAGTAAACAGTTTGAGAGGCATGGCTTCGGCATACAGCTTGTGCTCTATCAGGGCTCGTACGATACCTGCCGTGATCTCAGGACGCAGAGTCAAAGAGCGTTGTGAACGATCATCAAAAGTATACATCTCTTTGCGAACAATATCCGTAGCTTCACCCACGCCCCTTTGAAAGAGTTCCGTACTTTCAAAATAAGGCAGACGAATCTCCTGAAAGCCGTAGAGCCGGCAGACCTCAACGAACTGTTCCTCCAACCATCGCCACCGACTGCTTTGCTCAGGCAGTATATCATGCACACCACGTGGAGCCGTTATCATTCTTTCATCTCCTTTTGTATCGAGTCCCACAATACCTGGTGATCTCCGTGCAGGAGCATAATGCCATTGAAGCTCTTCGCAGCGGAGTTCAGGCGCAGCAGAGTTAACAGCGATGCTTTGGGTATAGTGCCTGTCTGAATAACTCCCATTAGCTTTAGCTGTTCCCAAATCTCCGCAGCCAAATGCAGGAAGAGATCTTTCATCTCCGGACCGCTGCTGCCGGCGGAAACTCTCTCCGTAACCAACTCCTCCAGCAGTGCTCCCAAAGGAACCAGCGAATGCCACCACAAACGCCATTCATCCATCAGACTGTCGCAATGGATCAGAGGCAGATCCAGGGGTGAGTCCGCACCGCGGTAGGCTCCCAAACGCGAAAGAAGACCACGGGCATCCCCGAAATAGATCGATTTGCCGCTTTCATCGAGATAAGAAAGGCATTGGTTAACATCACGATGAGTCAAAACTGAAAAGGCAGAGCTGCTCTCGAGTAGTCCTGGTCCCCGAACCAGAACCCAGGCAGCCTGGCTGGCTACCGGCTGCACCACCACGAACCAGGGTAGCTGGTGCAATCCAGGATCATCGAGATCGAAATCCTCCAGAGCTGAAGGCAGTTCAAGACCCTGTCCCCTGCAACAGCGCAGCCAGAGGGGCCACATGGATAGCTGCAGACCGCAAAAGGCTAATAACCCAGGATAAACTCTCTCATCACCTCGGTTTTTATTCCGCAACTCCTCCAGACCAGGTCGCCAGACTCTGATTATCTCCGAAACTACATCCTCTGTAATCATTTCCTCACCACACTAAAACTAACTTAAATTGGACGACAATTGCTGAGGGGAACGACGCATTCCTCCCCGCTATCGAGACGCAATCTGGCTAGAGTGGCGCGCGTCCCTGCACTCGTCTCCCTAAGCTCGCTGTCTATCTCTACGATGACCGCTGCAGCACCAAAATGAGGTTGGCGTTCCAAAACTACCCGCATGCCCTCCTGCAGAGGCAGATCTTCTGCATCATGATCCAGTCCATCGTCAGCGAAGGGAATCTCGCTGACCGGAACCAGAAGTTCAGGGCGAATGACTCCGGCCCGCAATTGAGTGCTGCCATCAATAGCCCCTCTTCGACCCGTTAGGCTGGCCATCTCCTGATAAGTCGATTCCAGCATGGCTGCGCCGAATCCCTGCATCAGCAAAATCGGAAAAGGCAGGTCCATCAGGGCACCAAGGTCCTTCAAAGGCTCCCGGCGACTAAACGACCTCAGAGTGTCCTGATCGATACAACCTAAAACCAGACCAGAAGCTCCCTCATCTGCCAAGCGCTGCAAGGCTTCCAGGGTAATACCCCGACGTGCGATGAGGATAATCCCGGATAACTCCTTAGGTAGGTCAGAGGCTGTCAAGTCGCGATCTTCAGCGAGTACAGGAGTAATAATCCCACTGTCCTCTCCTCCGTAACCAGTTGCTCCTGTGAAGCGATATCCCATACCTGAGATCACGCAGCTGTCGGCATCTGGAATCTCGCTGATGACGCCATCTATGAAAGCAGTCATCTCTGTTAGCTGGAAGAGTGGGGTGATGATCATATAGCCCTCGCGCAAAGCGACCTCAGTCACTCGGCATAGTGCAGGAGCGACAGCCTTTTTTGAACCGCTGACAAGCAGTTGCCCGGGTGCAGCGATCATCCCTGGTTTGGCGACGATGTTCGCTGCGAACTGCATCTTGTTTAGCCCCAGATCCTCTGCCCGTATGGCTACAGGCTCTCTGGGACCAACAGGCATGGGCTCGCGAATGTAGACATAGCCGAGATACTTCGACCAGAGTGCCAGATACCCATCGGTGCTGCTCCTGGCAGCATGGCGACTGAAAAACTGCGAGTTGAGGGCTATGATCTCATTCTCAGCCACGGCATCGTTGACCGACTTTACGAGGGTGTCGCCAAGCTTTTCGCCCGAGATTCCCAGCTGTCTGGCTACGTCGAGGCGCACCAGAGGACCCGGTGCATAGTCCAGCTCTCCTACCACTGTATCGAACTTCACCTTCGTTCCGGGAGGGTATAGTATGCGACCGGGAGATGGCAAGCGTCTGATTTTGTGGATCGGGCGAGGTTTCCTTTCTTGGAGTGTCACCTTCCCTCACCACCCTTTTCAGTCGTTTCACCACGTAGCCACCAAGC
Source organism: Symbiobacteriaceae bacterium (assembly GCA_009783675.1). Taxonomy (GTDB): domain Bacteria; phylum Bacillota; class JAAYKD01; order JAAYKD01; family WRDA01; genus WRDA01. The sequence goes on from WRDA01000035.1 coordinate 3,277, forward strand.
TTCGTACTCTGTCAGATGCTTTTCGTCGAAGAGCAGAGGACGTCCACGCATGTCCAGGATGATTCCACCGACTCCTCCTCTGACCGTCAGCTTACTGCTCCAGGGCCAGTGGGCACCATTCCCTGTCGATATGGACAATTCGGCGGTCTCTCCTGTTGCCAAAGGTATGATTTCAATGCAGCCACCACTTGCTTTACCACGGATATCTCTTCCCTGAGAACTCCTGCCGGTGATTTCGATCCCCACAGATCCGGGTTCTACCCAACCGAGAGGAGAAAGCGAAGTGCCAAGGGGTATGAGGCAGTCGTTGCTTAGGATCTCTAATGCTGCATCTTCATCTACTTTGGAGAAGGCTCCGAGATGGGGCAGCATGAAGATGGAGTCCACCATCAGCTCAGTTGCTCCCACAGGTTGAAAAGCATCCAGAAGCATGGCTGCAGCCTGGAGGCGCTGAGGTGCATTGGAGAGAACTCCCCCCGAACCGATGATGAGGTTGATCATACCTATCTCCAGGGAATCCTCCTTATCCAGGAGACCTGGTTCGAAGAGACCCGCTTTACGGGGAATTCTGGCTAATGCCAGATGATCCTCAAAGGAGAGTCGCAAGGCCTCTCTCGCAGCGGCCTGTTCCACCAGGAGATCGGCGATAGTGGCTGGAATCGTCACCGGATAGAGCAACTTATTGCCGAGCCTGTCCTGCATCTCTGCTGCGGAAACAATAAGCTCACCATCCGGGATCCATCTCATCAGCCGTTCCAACCCGGCAGCAGCTGTGACATTGCCAATACTGTAACTCATACCATAATTGGCACTGACGCTGCGGGTAAAGTGTCCGTCGACGACAGAGAAGATATCCGTCGTAGCCCCGCCAATGTCGACACAAAGAATATTTATCGACCTCTGCACCGCATACTTGATCAGGATTTCGGCAACAGCAGTTGGTGTCGGCAGGATAGGCAGTGCGGTCAGCTCCTGTAGTCGTCCATACCCCGGAGCATTGGACATGACATGCTCGATGAAAGCCTCATGTATAGCCTCCCGCGCTGGAATGAGATTCTCCATCCCGAAGGAAGGTCTTAGATTGGCTACTACTTTAATGACAAAATCCTCACCAAGAAGGTCCTCGACGATGGCGGCTCCACTGGATGCGCCGGCATAGATCACTGGCAGTCGATGAGCATAGCCGAACTTCGCCCGAGGTTTGGCAGTACGGATGAAGTCGCACATCTCCACCACGAAAGAGATCACCGAGGCACCTTCCACGCCTCCGGAAAGCAGGATCATGTCGGGACGCAGAGCACGTAGACGCTCCAGACGCTGGAAGAGGGTTAAGCCATCGTCTGCGGAGAAGACATCCAACAAGATGGCTCCGCCACCCAGGGCTGCTCTTTCCGCGCTCTCGGCACTGAGGCGGGCCACATTACCGCAGACGACCATTTGCAGGCCTCCACCTGCAGAACTGGTCGCCAGAAAAGAATCCACTTTGAAGACAGGGCCCTCGGAGCTAAGGTTAAGCAGCGACAAACCACTGCGACGTTCCAGCAGAGAGACCGCACGTAAGACCCCTGCCATTACATCCTCTTCCGGAGCCTCTACAGTTGTCGGAGCCTCACCACGTTGGCATAAAGACCAATCCTTGTCTCTTTGTTCGAAGAGCAATGCCTTGGTGGTGGTACTGCCCACATCGACGACAATCATACGTGGCACAGACTCCTCCTTGACGGCAGAGCCTTCTGTCTGTAAGCATTCCTGTGGAATTATAGCTTGCACGAAATAACTCACCATACTTTATCACTAAGTCGACTAAAATAGCTTTTCGGAGTCCAGCATGATGGTTACCGGACCATCATTGGTCAGTTCGACCTGCATATAAGCCTGGAACTGACCTGCCTGAACTCTCAGTCCCCTTTCCCGTAAAAGCGACAGGAAAGTCTCGTAGAGTTCCTGAGCTTCTGCTGCCGGAGCCGAGTCACTGAAACTCGGTCTCCTTCCTTTACGGGCATCACCGTAGAGAGTAAACTGAGAGATAACCAGTATCTCCCCGGCTATATCATCCAGGGAAAGGTTCATTTTATCCTCTTCATCAGGAAAAAGACGCAGATTGGCTAGTTTGTCGACCATGTAGGTCATCCGAGTGACGTCATCTCCGCTGCGGAATGCAACCAACACCACATATCCCCGGTTGATCGCTCCAATAACTTCACCGTCTACTATAACCCTGCCCTTAGTAACCCGCTGCACTATCGCCCGCAACCCGCCACCATCTTTCTTGATGCTTTATGCTTAAACTTTTCACTTTTCACTATAAACTCTTAACTCTTAAGCGCCTTCGAAACTCTCAACTCTCAACTTTCAACTATTTAATCTCTCTGGTTACGCAGCTCCACCGAAAAAATATCGCGCACCCGACGTATGCGGTCCTGCACATTCTTCAACTGATCCATAGAAGATACCTCTACCAGCAGATCGATGGTCGCAATGTTTTGTTTGTTGCTGCGGGCGTTAACGCTATGCAGTGCGATGCGAGCATCCTGTATCTGCAACAGAATTTGCTGCAGCAAATGTGGTCTGTTCAAGGCTGTTACCTGAAGGGGAGCCACAAAAGCACGCAACAGGTTGGCACCCCAATCTGCGCGAATAATCCTCTCGTTCTCTTCATTGCGAATGGTGGGACAACCTTTACGATGTATCGTTACGCCTCTGCCTCGAGTCACATAACCCACAATCTCCTCACCAGGGATCGGGTTGCAACAACGTGCCAGGCGGTGAACGAGCCCATCCAGTTGATCGATGATGATCCCTTCACTTGGCTTGACTTTGTCTGCCATAACTTCGGCTAGTAGTTCCTCGGCGCTGGGCAGATCCTCGACTTTTCTCTTCTTATATGCTTCGATCATGTGATGCGCCAGGTTGACAGCGGCAATCTCACCGAAACCCAGTGCAGCCAGAACATCATTCCAGGACGCCTTGTTCAGACGCTGTGTCTGAGCATCCATTTCGCTTGAGTTGAGAATCCTGCTGATCTCCTGCCCCTGCTTACGGATTTCTCGCTGCAGGGCGGCTTCTCCGGCTACTATATTCTCCTCACGACGAGCTTGTTTCAACCAGGAGCGGATTCTTTCGCGAGCAGAACGGGTGCGGACAAAGTTCAACCAATCAGGGCTGGGTCCTTTTCCAGCCTGCTTGGTCGTGAGAATTTCCACGACATCTCCATTCTCCAATTTGGAATCTAAAGGCGCGATGCGAAAGTTAATCTTGGCTCCCACACAACGATGCCCCACCTCGGTATGAACTCGATAGGCGAAATCCACCGGTGTAGCATCCCGGGGGAGATTCACCAGATCGAATTTAGGAGTGTAGACGCTGATCTCCTCATCGAGATAACCCATCATCAACTCGTCGAGATAATCCACACCTTCAGCATCCTGACCGAGTTCGATGATATCACGCATCCAGGTGGCAAACTTCAGAGATGAACTGTTAGGTTTGCGCCCATCTTTGTATGCCCAATGGGTTGCCACTCCTTTTTCGGCGATCTCATGCATCTCCTCGGTGCGAATCTGCACTTCCAGGTTATCGCGACCCTCGAAGACTATAGTTGTATGCAGAGACATGTATCCATTCTGTTTAGGCAGATTGATGAAGTCACGAAAACGCGATGGGATCATCGCACCTGCCGTATGCACAATGCCAAGAGCCGCATAACAGGAGGTGAGATCTTTGGTGACTATGCGTACAGCTAAAAGATCGTATATATCAGAAAGCTTAATTTCCCGGGAACTCATCTTCCGATAGATGCTGAAGAGATGTTTTATCCGCCCATAGATCTGCGCTTCAACATGAAAGTCAACCAGTAGCTGTCGGAAGAGATTTACATAGCCATCGAGACGATGCTGTAACTCCTCTCGGTTGCCTTCTATTTCCGCTGCCAGGTAATCGTAGGCTTCGGGATGCAGATACTTAAGAGCGAGATCCTCCAGTTCGGCCTTAAAGCTTTGAATCCCACATCTTCCGGCCAGTGGCGCGAAAATCTGCAGTGTCTCCTGAGCAGTTTCCAGTTGCTTATCCGCTGATTGATACTGTAAGGTGCGCATATTATGCAGACGGTCCGCAAGTTTGATGACTACCACTCTGGGATCCCTGGCAGTCGAGAGAAAGAAATGCCGGTAGTTCTCCACCTGATGTTCAACTAAACCGCTGAAGTTGATGCGTTTCAGCTTTGTCAGACCCCAGACAATTTCCGCGACCTGTTCACCAAATTGATCCCGGAGATCACCTATGAGGACCGGCGTATCTTCGATTACATCATGCAGCAGAGCAGCTGTTATGGTGTCACCATCGAGATGTAACCCGGCGACGATGCCCGCCACTTCAATGGGATGAATGATGTATTGTTCTCCCGAAAGGCGTAGCTGGCCGCGGTGAGCCATCTCAGCCAGTGCGAAGGCTCGTTCAACCTGCTGCTTTTCTTCAGCTCTGAGGTAACTTAACTGTTTCTCAAAAACGCCATACTCCATTTCTGCAACTCCTCTCTGCGCTGTTGCAGCAGCAGAAAACGACCTACTTCCTCCATCCGCACCTGTCCGGGAGCTTCGACGAAGATGACCATGCTGCCTGTACCCTCGCCGTTGAGGCTGCATAACCCTGCCTCGCTGAAGATGCCGATGGCATTATATACGACCTGTCTGGAATCTTCGACTGATAAGCCAAAAGGCGCTTGTTCCCAGGGTATATCCTCCCGGGGTATCTCTGCAACCTGGCGTAGCCATCTGTAAATCTGTCGCAGGTGAACCAGATCTGGCAGAAGCCATTCCAGGAGACGTTGCCAGGAACGGTGCTGCAGTTCAGAAACCAGAAGTGTTACTGGGGTAACCTGGCTGTCCCTCGCGAATAATGGATCGAGATACCAGCAGTTTGCCTCCCCTGCGTCAGTTCCAGCGCGCTGTGTCAGTGGCAGTGCCGGATAATCATTGCCATATCCGGGTGGGGCAATGTAAGACTGGGGCGGGAGATAGCCTGATTCCAACAGAGCCTGATAGCTGTCTGTCATACTATAGGCAACAGATGCCCCGGCTTCGAGTGTACGCAAGCGTCTGATAGCCTCCAGATTATCGACCAGAACAGGCCTCCATTCTATTAACTCAAAGCGGATGGTGTCCTGACCTCTGTAGACATTCCGCACCAGACGGGCGACGATGTCGACCATTCCGGTAAACCCTCCCAGTTGGTCCGCTATACGCCAGGCAACCAATTCGAAAGTCAGGCCTCCATACTCGATGGCGGCATTGAGGTGCTCTCCCTGACCCATGAGACGACTGGAACGAACCTGAGCTCCCCGCAGCAGCCAGACTGGTTCTTCATTACCATTTCCCAAGGGTTCCAACAGCCGTAAGCTACGGAATATAGTTGCCAGATCCTGGCCGACTGGAAGCTCCAGAGTGATGCGCAATTCACCTGCTGTTTTTGGTAACTCCTTTTGGCAGGAATTAAGCCTCTCACGCAAGGCGCCTAATTGTTCCTCCTGGCAGGTGAAGCCTGCAGCCAGTTTATGTCCTCCAAAGGCTAACAAAAGATCGGATGCCATCTGGAGCAGCTGATGTAGATTATACCCATCCGGGACTCTGCCCGAACCCTTGACCCCTTCATCGCAAGCTGCTGCCACCAGCACGGGACGCTGCAGACGCTCCACCAAACGGGAAGCGACGATACCCAGTACACCGGGATGCCAATCGGGAGCATAGAGCAACTGTATCTCAGCCTGTCGTTCACTCTCACCAAGTTCTTCGTACTGAGAGAGCGCTTCCGCGAAGACCTCCTGTTCTACCCGTTTACGCAACTCATTTAACTGATCGAGTTCGGCCACCAGCTCAGCAGACTCATCGCCATCCTCACATAGTAACAGGTCCAGAGCCAGGTCCGCATGCTGCATGCGGCCGCTGGCATTGATTTTAGGCACAACCGAGTAAGCAACCTGCGTGGCTGTAAGCTCCCCTGAAAGTCCGGCATGTTTCACCAGAGCTGCCAGACCAGGATGTTGTCCCCGGCTGAGGAGTCTCAAGCCATCGCTGACCAATAACCGATTAACTCCCCAAAGTTCCATACTGTCGGCGATAGTTCCGATCGCTGTAAAGATAGTCAGGTTTCTCATGGCTGCTGGTTTAACCAGCCTCAGACTCAGGGCTCTGATGAGTTCGAAGGCTACGCCAACGCCTGCCAAAATTGGTAGAGGATATGCAGATCCCGGACGAGCAGGATCGATCACAGCGACCGCCTGGGGCAGCGTCGCTTCTGCTTGATGATGATCGGTGATGATCAGATCGATGCCAAGGGACCTTAGGAAGAGAGCCTCCTGCACAGAACTGATGCCGCAGTCAACGGTTACTACCAGCTG
>WRDA01000036.1 GCA_009783675.1 Symbiobacteriaceae bacterium
AACGAGGTTGTATATGCACTGGTGTCCAGTGCCAGGATCCAATCGGTCATTATGATAAAAACTGCAGATTCCTGCGTGATTCTTCGAGATGCTTGTGAATGTTTCCAAGGATGCCATTGATGAAGGCTGAGGCTTCAACTGCACAATAGGACTTAGTGAGCTCAACTGCCTCATCGAGAGTTGCAGCAGGAGGAATATCATCCTGCCAGATTAACTCGTAGAGAGCCATGCGTAGAATACTCCGCTCCAGTCGACCAATGCGTTCTAAGGACCAGTCTTTAGCAAAGCTTTGCAGTATCTCATCGAGTTCACCACGTCGTCGTGAGATTCCCCGCAGCATTTGCCTGGAAAAACTAAGGACCGAAGCATTCAGTGCCGTCGTCATATCCAATATATCCAGGGCATTTTGCAGCAGCTCATCGCTATCCTTTACCTCAAACTCAAGTTGAAAGAGTACAGCTAAAATAAGCTCTCGCTCCTGTCGACGCGTAAGGGTAATACTTGCTTCTACTGTTGAATCATTGTCTGTTCCCAGATGGACCATAGGTTCTCCCCCATGTGATTACAATTGCATCTCCTTATGGCCGAAGAATTTCACAACCCTTTCCCGCCAGGAGATGCCAATGCAGGTGCGAAATCGTCTGCCCAGCCTCTTCCCCTACATTAGTTAACAGCTTATAACTCGTTATGCCTAGATCCCCGGTAACCTTTCCGATGGTAGAGATCAAAGAACCAAGAAGAGGCGCATCGTGAACAGATAGGTCAGCAAAAGAAGCCTTATGGACTCTGGAGATGAAGAGGAGATGAACCTCAGCCTGGGGGTTGATATCAGCAATGACCATCCAACTCTCATCCTGATAGTATACCTGCGCCGGTAACTCTCCTGTCAGAATTCGGCAAAATATACATTCGATCATTATGCTTCAATCCTCCTGTACCCTTTTTTCATCAGAATCGCGGCAGCAGTAGCCTGATCGCTGAAAGGTATGCTATAGTCTTTAAACACTTGAACAGTCTCGTGTCCCTTGCCTGCCAGGAGTACCAAATCACCCTCTTTGGCAAGATTCAAAGCCTCTTCAATAGCAGCTCCACGGTCAGGTTGCATACTCCAGTTCTTCATCCCCAAGGGGATCCCCCTGGCTATCTCGTCGATTATCTCCTGAGGGTCTTCACCATGAGGATCATCGGAAGTAAGAATAACCCTATCAGCCAATGAGACTGCCAGAGCACCCATTAAGGGTCTCTTAATGCGATCCCGATCCCCTGTACAACCGAAAACCAGGATGATCCTGCATTGGGTCATCTCCCTGGCTACAGTCAGAACCTGTCTCAAGCTGTCTTCAGTATGAGCATAATCAACGATGATCTGGAAGGGCTGCCCAAAATCCACCCTTTCAAAGCGACCAGGAGTTCCCTGGAATGACGACAAGTCGGTAATCATTTGATTTAGTGAAAGACCTTCTATCAGACCACCTGCCAGTGCTCCCAGGGTATTCACCACCGAGAAGCGTCCGACAAGTGGCAAGTACGCCCGAGTGCTATCCCCTGACCAGTTCACAGTGAAGACAGTCCCTTTACGGTAAGAGGCAATGTCACTGGCCCATAAGTCCGCCTGATCGGTAAGACCATAACTTAAAATCGGGACAGCGATATGCTCAACTAAAGCCTGATAATATAGATCATCCCGATTGAGGATTGCAGTCTTTTTCCCTTTAACTGGATCGGAACCCCATCCACTGCAGCCAAGCCAGGCAAAGAGGCTCGCTTTAGCCTGGAAGTAACTTTCCATGGTCCCATGATAGTCCAGATGGTCATGTGACAAGTTCGTGAAAATGACAGAATCAAATGGTACTCCGGTGACACGCCTTTGAACCAGGGAGTGAGAGCCAACTTCGAGTATCATATACTCTTCGCCAGCGTCAACAGCTTGATGCAGCAGTTCCTGCAACTCAGCAGCCGGGCGTGTTGTAAGGGTAGCAGGTAACCTATTCTGAGCAACCCTACCCCCAATGGACCCCAAAATTGAGGTTTTTTTTCCACTGCAACAAAGCAGATGATCCAACAGATAGCTGGTACTGGTTTTACCTTTGGTTCCGGTTATGCCGATAACTCGTAGTTTCTCTCCGGGAAATCCATAGAAGGCGGAAGCCACTGTACCGATCAGGGATTGGGTTCTCTTGGTGATCAACTGAGGAAGAGGACTATCTACTTCATGTTCGGTTAATAAAGCAGCAGCTCCTCGGTCCTGAGCTTTTCCTATATAGGAATGGCCATCGCTCTGGAGGCCGACGACTGCTATATAAAGCCAACCAGGTTGGATCAGGCGGGAATCAGCAGTAATTCCCGTGATGATGGTTTGAGGATCTCCGAGGATTCTGGCGGCAGGCAGGAAACTGACTAACTCTGCTAAGCGCATTTATTCACCTCCATGCAGATCCCATATCAATGCAGTTTATTCTACCACATTATGTGCTTTTTATGCAATGCAAATGTGTAAGGCAGGTATATAACTGTTGCAGGAATTTCGCTTGAGATATGGAAGTACATAGGGTATTATCCCGGGTGAAAAGGATGATGAATCATGACAGGTCTATGGGAGTTCGAACCGCAACTATCGGGTAATGCTCAGACAATTTTCGAGCATCGCTACCTGCGAAAACACGAAGGCAAACCAATCGAGAAGCCTATCGATCTCTTCCACAGGGTGGCACTTGCCGTTGCCGCTGCTGAGAGTGCGTTCGGCAGCACAAAGGAGGAAATCGAAGTTTTGGCGGAACGATTCTACATGCGTATGGCGCAGATGCAGTTCCTGCCTAATTCTCCCACTCTGATGAATGCCGGGCGCGATCAGGGGCAACTCTCGGCTTGCTTTGTCCTGCCGATACCAGACACTATGGAAGGCATTTTCGATGCATTGCGCTCTGCAGCTTTGATTCATAAATCCGGAGGTGGAACAGGCTTCGACTTCAGCCAGCTACGTCCCAAGGATTCACTGGTCAGCTCCACCGGAGGGATGGCTTCAGGACCAGTATCTTTCATGAAGGTCTTTAACGCAGCTACTGAAGCAGTCAAGCAGGGTGGGGTTCGCCGTGGGGCTAACATGGGTATCCTGCGTGTCGATCATCCGGACATCAGGGAGTTTATTACCTGTAAACAAGATGGCGTGGAGATAGCTAATTTCAACATCTCAGTAGGAATTACCGATTCTTTTATGAATGCTGTCACTCATCATGAAGAGTATGAACTTCAGCACAATGGTAGGTCTTATGGATTCGATAGCGCGCAGGAGATCTGGGATCTGCTCACTGAACATGCCTGGCGAAATGGAGAACCCGGAATCATATTCCTGGACAGAATCAACAGCATGAACCCAGTTTCTCACCTGGGAAGTATATCTTCCACCAATCCATGTGGCGAACAGCCGCTTTTACCTTATGAATCCTGCAACCTTGGTTCTATTAATCTGGCATTGATGGTATCGGGTGAGAAAGGGCTTCTCTCGGTGGATTACGATCTTCTGCAGGAGGTCGTCGACGATGCCGTTCGCTTCCTCGACAATGTCATCGAAATCAACAGTTTTCCTTTGCCGGAGATACGCGAAGCCACCCTGAAGACGCGTAAAATTGGTCTGGGTGTAATGGGCTTTGCCGATTTACTCTTCCAGTTAAACATACCCTATGAAAGCGAACGAGCCGTACGCATCGCCGAAGAAGTCATGAGTTTTATACAGCAGAAGGCGATGGATGCTTCGTCTAAGCTTGCTGTTGAGCGGGGATCCTTTCCTGCCTGGGAAGGGTCAGTTTATAGTACAGAAGGTCTGCCTTTGCGCAACGCCACCCTGACGACCATTGCCCCTACAGGTTCGATTTCGATGCTGGCCGGTTGTTCTTCCGGTATCGAGCCACTCTTCGCTCTCGCCTACACTAAAACTGTTCTCAGTGGTACTGCTCTGATCGAGATTAATCCCTTCTTCGCCGCTGCGGCACAGAGCGAGGGTTTCTACAGCAGTCAACTCATGGAACACCTGAGCAGAGTCGGGCGCCTTGGCATGATCCGGGAACTACCTGAATGGGTGCGTCGGGTCTTTGTGACAGCACAGGAAATTTCACCAGAAGCTCATATAGCAATTCAAACCGCCTTTCAGCGCTTCACCGACAATGCAGTCTCCAAAACAATTAACTTTGCCAACGAAGCAACCAGAGAGCAGGTTGCCTCGGCCTTCTACCTGGCTTATCAACAGGGTCTTAAGGGTCTCACCGTCTATCGTGACGGTTCTCGTTCCGTTCAGGTATACACCACGGGAACCACCGCTTCTCCTTCTTCCGATGAACGAGGATTTCATCGTTCTTTCAACACTAGAGGACGCCCCGAAGTGACTAAGGGAGAGATCGAAAAGTTCGCCATCGGTTGTGGCTCTCTCTATGTCATGAGCTCCAGGGATGATATTGGTCTGACAGAAGTTTTCTGTGAGCCAGGCAAGTTTGGTGGTTGTGAATCCCAATCAGAAGCTACAGGCCGCTTGATTAGTTACTGCCTGCGCCTGGGGCGTAGCGCAGAAGAGGTGGAGAGAATAGCTGCCAATATCATTGAGCAGCTAAGGGGAATCCGCTGTCCCGCATGTATCCGCCGACCTGGGATCAGCGTTACCTCCTGCCCTGATGCTATTGCCAGATCCTTACAGAGACAGTTTCCCGATCTTAGTGATCGTTTAGTAAGCCGTCCCATCACTTCAGAAGGTCAGATGCTCCTTGATGACCAGGTGGAGTCCGGAGATTCTGGGTATGGCGAGAGTGAACTCCTATATCCGCCCGCTCGCAGTATTTGCCCCGATTGCGGACAGGAGCTCATTCCAGAGGGAGGATGCTGGACATGCCGCAACTGTGGTTTCACCAAGTGCGGCTAAGACTTGCGTTATTTTTATGTTTCCTCTCCTTGCCGGGTCTGCTGTTTCTAAGCAGTTGCCAAAGAGATCAGGCGGGAGAGTCACAGTCGATTGCTCTTCAGGCAGAGGTGGAGAAAGAACCTAAGGCTAGCGAAGATCCAGAACCAGGCGCAAACTCAGAGCATCTGGATAGTGTCGATTTTCAGCAAACCGAACCTGTACGGGAAGTTATCATCTCCTTCGGAGGGGATGTGATGTTCGATACCTATATCTATAACTGGATCTCTGTTATGGGCACCGATTATCCCTGGCAGGATGTTGCCCCCATCTTCCGGTCTTCTGACATAGGCGTGGTTAACTTCGAGAGTAGTAGCAGCCATCGAGGAGAATCGACCAAACCAGAAGGATATGGTTTCTGCTCGCCTCCCCACACCCTGGCCAGTTTACCGGATGCAGGGATTACTTATGTCAGTGTCTCCAACAATCATATTCTAGATTATGGCTACGAAGCCTTCAGTGATACTCTGCAGTACCTGAAGGCTCAGGAGATTCATTTTTCCGGAGCCGGAGAGAGCCTTACTGCCGCTCAGCGTCCGGCCATTATAGAGGGAAATGGATTAAGCATTGGCTTCCTTAGTTATACGGCAATTCTTCCCCACCAGGGGTGGAAAGCAACCAATTACGGACCAGGTGTGGCGTCCTTGTATGATGAAAGCGATGTTCTCCTGGCCCTGGAGAACATCGCCCGGTGTAAAGAGATATGTGACATTCTGATTGTCATGCCTCATTGGGGCATCGAATATGCGGATCATCCCATGGCTGCGCAACGAACGCTGGCATACCGTCTGATTGACGCAGGAGCTGATCTGATAATCGGAGGACATCCTCATGTCTTACAAGGTGTCGAGTTTTACCAGGGAAAACCTATATTTTACTCCTTGGGCAATTTCATCTTTCTGAAAATGGACGATGATGCTGGTCGCACAGCAGTTTTCAGATTAACCATCGATGATCAGGGGTTTAAGTCTTGTACTCTGTATCCTGTCTACATCGAAAACTGCAAAGCCAACCTCCTTGCCGAGGATCATTGGATGCATGCCCTGATTCTGGATCGTTTCGCACTCCTGTGTGATGCCCTTGGCACGAAATGGGAGGGTGCTTCTCTGTTACGTCCCTAAGTATCATCGTGTCAACTCATTTACTTGTCTAGGCTAATGCTACTGATGAAAGAATAATCATTAAGATCATTTGCCTGTAAAGCTGCCTGGGAAAGAGTGTAGATATTCTTACCGATATAGATTCCGCGCTCAACCATGCGCCTGTAATCGATCCGTAAACCGTCATAAGGGTGCACAGTCCCTGTCTGCTGAGTGATTCGTCCGAGTTCATTTAAACTCTCTTCGCCTGCTGCGATGTATACCTGAAAGAGGATGAGACCATCGAAGTATGGAGTTCCGTAGTTTGGTGAACCGTAAGGAGTGAAGTATGCTCCGTCAGTAATGCGATATTCGCTGAGTGGGAAAGCGAGCAAGCCTGTTTGCGGGTTGAACATCAGGGCTTTGTGATTGTGTAATAATGAAGATTCGGTACCCCTGTCGCCAATGATCACCATAGCAGCTTCCCTGGGATTGGCGAGGTCAGTCACATCGAACAAGGATACTTTCATCCCAAGATAATAGGCATTTTCGTAGAGGATCATACCGCGGGAATCCTTTACCGGGATTGCTACAGCATCCTTCCCGAAGCCCAACAGATAGTTCTCTCCCACAGGATGCAGATAATCGCTGTATCCTGGTATTTTTAACTCTCCAAGGATAGCTGGCTTATATGGGTCCTTCAAATCGATGACGAAGAGGGGATCTACTGTCCGGAAGGTAACCATGAAAGCACGATCACCCATGAAACGCGCGGAGTAGATTATCTCACCCGGAGCGACATTTTCCAGACGGCCAACTATCTCCAGATCACTGTCCAAGACGTACATCTGGTTTAGTGATTCACTACCTCTGGACCACCACATGGCGTGTCGCGTTGTGGCCAAACGCAGATAACCCTGATGCTCATCCATGGAGAACTGATTCAACAGGGTGCCTGGCACAACACCAGAGGTTACATACTCGATTGTTCCTCCCTGCAGAGAGAATCTGAATACTCTCGTACCTCGCTCATAATAGCTGTGTATATAATAGGAGTCCTCGGCGATTGTATCAGGCTGACTGAGAGGTAGTGATTGCTCGGTAGCTACATAAAGGTTTGAGGCAGAGACATAGATAGTCTCTCCGGCTCCGAGATAAGCCTGCACATCAGCAGGAGCACTCCCGGCGGCATCGAAAGCCGCAACCATCAGATAATTGGCATTCTGGAAGTCAGGAAAGCAACGAATCGAATCATAAGGAATTGCCTTGGGAGTCGGGTCGTTGAGGGAATCGCAATAGAATGGCTGTGCTGCACCTGCTTGATCGTCGTAATCGTTCTGGATACTCCACCAATCGATATATTTATTGGCTATCAGATAATAACAGCTACCTATTCTCCTGGAGGAGAGATAACTGCCTTCGATCTCCACCGTGCGAACCAGTTCTGGTTGTTCTATATCCTTAAGATCATAGACCTCCATCCTGGTCATCGGGTTATAATAATAATAGTAATATGATGGAAGGCTCCTTCCCTTAATCATACTCTGCCGGAAGTCAGATGATGCATACTCCGAGATCACTACCAAGCGGTCATCTTCGACAAAGAGTTCTCTCGGTGTTCCCTGATCCATGGGGATTCTGGCCAGGATCTGCATGTCGTCAGCCGGAGTTGCCGCAATGATCAGGACCTCATTAGATCTGAGGGTGTAGATGAACTGTCCATCAGTCTTGATGATGTCGGCTTCATCGACGCCGGCAACCTGGGTGTTAGTCTCACTGTACTCTTCTCGCAGGGGAGCGTCGCTTCCTGCTTCCGGCCTTTGTGCCAGGGCAAGATTGCTTGTGACTCCGTCCATGGCTCCGGGCATTACAGCGAGGTTGGCAGGTGGAGCTATAGAGGTGGTACTCTCTGTCCACATGGCATATAAAGAAAGTGCATCATATCCCCATGGGCTATTCTCCATCAACAGTCTCAGGTTGTTATAACTTCCCAGGCGAGTAAGTGGTTTTAGCCTGAAACCGAGGAGGGAGATCAGATCCTCCCCTTCCTGCCCAAGCCTGCGTAGAGAGGTTGCATTCTGAATAATAATCAGGCCATCATCATAATAGACCTCTTGGCCGATGGCAGATGCCAGGCTGCGCAATGGCAGATATACCCTACTACCAATCAGGAGAGGCGCCGCGTCCATATTCTGCATCACACCGTTGACTCTCATGGAGTGCTGTCCAACGACCATGGTTACTTCACGGCCGAGCCAGAGGAGGCCAATGGTTTGGCTGGCAGCATCCCAGGAGATCTCTGCCTTAAACGCCTGCGCTGTATAACGGAGAGGAGCATAAGCGCGGTTACTTCCGGCATCTACCCAGGGTACAACCCTATGATCATCGGGATCAATCATCGAGATGATTCCTCCGCTTAAAGCCAGAGGCTCCCCTATACAGAAAGCGACTGCGTCTTCGAGTAGCTCGTTTTTGGCCAAATCTTCCAGAGATGAACCCAGATAAAGATCCACCGCTGCTGATACGGGAGCAGGATTGATTCGGCCATGGCTGGCAGGAACGAGAAAAGCAAAAAGGAGTAGAAAAATACAGATTCTCTTAGTGAGAGAGTTACGCAGGATCTTCATGATCACGCCTCCTATGATATAATTCGCTAATACCATAGACGATTGGCTACAGAGAAATGTTTCCTCTGTCATTAGTTGATGGAGTTCGGTTCCTCCATATAAAGTATAACCTGCAACTATAATACAGACCTGCTGCGATATTTCACAGCAGGTCTGTACTCATTAGATATTATCTACCAACCGAAAGCTCCAGCGAGGAGCTCCGCATAGTCGATCATGTTCATGCCTGAGGGAACCTCGAAGACCCAGGTGGGAATTTCCTGATCGAAAGCGAGGATGATCATGTCGAATGTCTCCCCTTCTGCGATCATGCGGATGCCAATGAGTTTACTGCTTTCCACAAAGTAGAATATCTGAGTGCCATCGGCGGTGCGGTACTCATCATATGGAGAGTTCTTCCCATTGAACTCTGTAGTCCCGCTGCCGATGAATACCAGTTCCTCTGTGTCCTGATAAGCGTCAGGTGCGGTCAGGCTTTCATCCAGAGCCATGACCATCACAAGATCCTCTTCCTCCATGATCACATACATGGTAATATCTTTAAATATCGTCCAGCCAGCTCTCATACCATCGACTTCAAGTAGAGATGCCATCTGACCGTTCTTATAATAGGTATCAGTTGTGAAAGATTCCCCCTCGACTTCCATATAAACCTTCATATGATAAGTCTCGCTCTCCATGATGGAGAAGATGCCAGCAGTCAGAGCTCCTACCTGCCCTTGTCCTCCGGAGGTCACTGGCTGTGTAGCTGTGACAGTGGTCGATTGTTCAGGAGCAGGTTGTGTTGGCGGAGGTGTTGTCGATGAATCTGGTAAGTTTATAGTTACTTCGAGAGGAACTGTTGTCGTGATTGTGATACCATTGGTCGTTCCCTCCCAGGCGATATCATAGCCAAGGTTTTCTGCAGCAAAGCGTAAAGGAACCTGGGTACGACCATTTATAGCCTGAGGAGCTACATCCATCGTCTTTGCCTGGTCATCCACCATAATG
>WRDA01000037.1 GCA_009783675.1 Symbiobacteriaceae bacterium
ATTCTGTTGCTTTCTTTCACTGGTTGCTCCTCGTCACAGAGTCAAACGGCGCTTCTGTCTCTGAAGCGCCGATTGACAGATAATATTCATAATCAGGATTGTTTGGATACTTCAACCATTTGGATGAAACCATTGTTATCATATACGGCCATATCGGCGAGCATCTTCCGGTTGACTACCACTCCGGCTCTCTTCAGACCAGAGATCATGCGGCTGTAGGTTGTCCCATTCATTCTGGCTGCTGCATTGATACGAGCGATCCATAAACGCCTGAAGTCTCTCTTGACCTGACGCCTATCACGGTAGGCGTAAAACCCTGCCTTCATTACAGCCTGGTTGGCAACTCGATATTGGCGACTCTTAGCACCCTTATAACCTTTAGCCAGTTTAAGTATCTTATTGTGGCGACGCCTGGATATCAGGCCAGTGGTTATTCTCATTCTGTTCTCTCCAATCCGTGCCTACATATAGGGTATCAAACTGGCAATTCGACGCTGTTCGGCTTCAGAAACAAGAGTGCGTCCTCTCAGCTGTCGATTACGTTTGGGTCCCTTACAAGCTGCTTTGTGATGGTGGAAAGCCTTCTTGCGGCTAACCTTTCCTGTGCCGGTTGTATCCAATCGTTTGGCAGCTCCGCGATGAGTTTTCATTTTTGGCATTGTAATACCCCTTTATTAATGTTATGGGTTTCTGGGAGCTAAGATCATGATCATGTTCCGCCCTTCCATTTTGGCTTCGCGTTCGACGAGGCCGACCTCAGCGACCCCGGCAGCCAGTTTGTCCAGAGCCTGTTTTCCCAGACTGGCATGGGTAATCTCCCGGCCTCGGAATCGCACGGTTGCTTTGACTTTGTCGCCTTCCTCCAGGAAACGCAGACAGGCTTTTATCTTTGTGCCCAGGTCATGGTCTTCTATCGTCGGGGTCATACGAACTTCCTTGATACTGATGATTTTTTGCTTTCTGCGAGCTTCGCGATCATGTTTGCTTTGCTCATACTTGAAACGGCCATAGTCCATAATACGGCAGACAGGCGGTACTGCAGTTGCCGCAACCCTGACCAGATCTAAGTTATGCTCCTGAGCGATCCGCAAAGCGTCCCGCAAGTGCATGATGCCTAACTGCTCCCCGGATTCATCGATGACGCGAACTTCTCGTGCCCGTATTTCCTCGTTGACCTGGAACCCCTTACTGATATTCCACACCTCCAAATAGTTTCATCTAATTAACAAAAAAGCGAGCCATGAAGCTCGCATCCGTAAGCCAGATTCTGTCTAATTCATGTAGAACCAGCAGTATCTAACTATTTCACCAACCCGAACGCTTCAGCGTCAGGTGAGAAGCGGATGGCTTCCTCTTACTAGCAGGAGAATACCAGTTTTCAGCACGAATGTCAAGAAGAAATGCATCTTGAAGAGTAACAAAGGAAGATTGTGTGCCTTTGCAGAAATTGGAATTAGTCATACTCACGAAGACAACACACTCCGAGGTGATGAAATGATCTACGCACTGAATGCAGTCGATGAGAAGCTTCGCCCGTCGGTAGGCCAAAAGACTATGAACATCGCTTGGATGCGCCAACATGGTCTGGCTGTACCCGATGGGTTCGTCATAGGAGCAGATGTATACCATGAAGCAATCAAGTACAATGGATACGAAAATATACTTTATGACTTGAGTATCCAGGTCCCTAACCGGGAAGATGAGCTACTGCGCTTCTCTTCTTTGATGGTGCAAAGCATATTGGCTCTGGAGTTTCCAGAGCCTGTAATTCAAGAGATAAAACGCTTCTGGGATGAAATGGGTTCACCAGCTGTGGTGGTTCGCTTCTCCGATTTTGGCAATGGTCTTTCGGTCACCAACTATACCGGACGCTTGCGTGGAGCAACAAACGTTAAAGAGTTTAACGAGATCCTGTTGGGCATAAAACTCTCTTGGTCCAAGCTCTGGACCGAAGAAGCAATTCGCTTCCGGCAAAGTCTTGGCTACTCTCATCAGCGTCTTCTGATGGCGGTCATCGTCCAGCGTTATGTCGAAGGTGAAGTATCTGGACTTCTTTATACGGCTAATCCCAGAAATAACCGTAGCGATCAGGTAGTCATTCGCTCAACCTGGGGGTTAGGGGAAGCTCTGGTCAGAGATGAGGTTCGTCCTGATCATTGGGTCCTGGATACCGATGGATCCATTTACCAGGCGAGCATCATGGTTAAGCATGATCTACGACAGAGCATCTCCGATCCCAGACGCTCCGGGAGTGAACGCAGTCCGGTTCCTGCAGAGCTGCGCACTGTCTCGACCCTCGAGGAAGGACAGATATCCGAGCTCTTGAACATTGCATCTCTACTGATAGACTCCTTCCCTGGAGAACCTCAGGTCGTGGAGTGGACCTATGTTAGCAAAAAGCTCTTCTTGCTTCAGCTTAGGCCACTGGGCACCATGTATCCTCGGATAGATAATCTCCCGGAGGATGATACCCAGCGGGAAGAGAGTCGCATATATCTGCAGTTTAACCAGTTAATTGGCACAAGAGCACCCTTTACCCCCCTGGGGCTCTCCCTCTGGAGTCGTCTCCTGTGCGGAGTGATGGAGGAGTTTACAGGAAAACCACAACCTGACGAACCGTCCTGGTTGAGCAGGGCAGGAAATCGCTTGTGGATCGACATCACCAACCAACTTCTGCTACCCCCGAAAAGAAGTTTTCTCCTAAGTATTGTCAAAGACCGCAGACCCGAAGGGAATGGGTTATTAAGCAGAACCCTGTTACAATACCGAAGCAACATCCGGAGCATGGGCACGACGATAGGTGATATCCGTTGGCGATTGATCTGGCGTAATCGTGCCGTGGGATTTAGATCTCCGACTAAGGCAGCCTTCCGCTTGAAAAAAAGTGGCAGCGAAATGATTGCAGTTCTGGAAAAAGGATCGAGTGGGATTACGACACTGGCAGCGGCTCTTTCCTGGCTTGACAATAGTGTTCCTTTGATTGCCAGGATGTTGCTGGATCAGGTTTCTTACGCGATACCTGCGTTAATTTCTCTGGCCAAAATAGAAGCCGAAATGAAAAGGTGGCCTGTGCAACCTCTGGAACTTGATTCTTTCAGGCAACTTCCCTACAACAATCCTATTTTTGAAATTGCTCGCCATCTTTATGTTGCTTCGACCTATTACTTGGAAAGCAATCGTGAGTTAACCGAAGAGCATTCGGATCTATATGGCCTTACCCGATATATTTATCATTATGGCCTCTGCGATTTCGATCCTGGATCCAAACGCTGGCATGAGGAGCGTAACCTGGTGGAGAGTCTCATCGAAGCTCTTAATGTGATGAAGGAGAACCCTGATCACAGCCTTGACACCATACGTGCACTTGCTCAACAAATGGCAGATCATGTACCTAAGTTAGCGGACAAATACCGTGGTATATTTGCCCGAAAACAGATGGAGTACTATTGCTCAGTTGCCAAAGCCTTAGCTGGCTCGGAGCAACAGATCCTGGAAACCATCACCCAGATTGTCGCCATTATCAGACGTGTATTTGTCCAAATAGGAGCGGATATGGAGTTGAGAGGGTCGCTGGAGAAAGCGGAAGCTATTTTCATGCTCTCTCTGGAAGAGCTTCATGGTGACAACTCTGGTTGGGCGCGTTTGAGCCAGGAGAATAAATTAAACTATGAGGCGGAACAAGCCAGGACTCTTGTGCCCTGGCTGCTGATTAGCAGTGGTGAAGCGCTTTACTCAGAAACCTCGGACTTGCCTCATAATCAGATATGTGGCTTACCCCTGAATGGAGGGGTATATACAGGGAAGGTTCGCGTAATCACAGAGGAGAGTCTCCCCTATGCAGAGCGGGGAGAAGTTTATGTAATCAATCATTTTAATGCAGAATGGGACCAGAAACTAAACTATGCGGGAGCGTTGATTCTGGAAAGAGAAGAGACGAACAGTTACCTGGGAGTTTTGGGACGCATTTTTGCCACTCCAGCTGTCCGAGGCGTAACACATGCTGCGGAGATTCTTCATGATGGGATGATGGTTCGCATTGATGGCAGGACTGGCCTCGTGACGATTCTGGAGATGCCTCCGGGATCGTCAGAAGTAAATGAAGGCAGTGACGAAACTATTATACCCACGCAGGCATAATCTGCCCCAAATTGCAAAGCGTGAGATGCTAGATACCTTGACGAAAGAGAACTATACGATTGCTGTTAGTCCCAAAGGTGTTATTGCGAACACCCCAGATATTTGAAGTTTTAGAAAAGATCTGGCTGTTAATAAGAGTAGCTTCCGGTAATAATCCCGCATCCAGCACCAAGTCATAGACCATCTCATCGAGCTTTGTCTTCCCTTTGTTTATTTCGCCGACCTCGAAAGCGATATATCCTCCCGGGGTCATGATACGGGCAAATTCAGCAAAAACTCGGGCCATAAGATCCTTCCAGGCTTTTAAGGAGTTGGGCTTAGTCAGCTTAGTGGTGATCTCCGTCCTGTCCAGACAGTTAAACCAAATCCGTAACCAGTTATCCTGCTCATATTGCACCACATTTAGAAAAGGAGGGGAAGTGATTATCAGGTTGACGCTCCTGGAGGGAATCTGCGGAGTGTCTGCAGCATTGCAAGTGAGAAAGACTCCACCCATGCCAATAGCACCATTTGGCAGAGTTTTCAAAAGAGACCTGGATTTCCTGAGGATGAGGCTTTTTACGTCTTTGTATTCACCAAAATCATTGTTGTACTTATGGTTGATCGTCCGTTGTCTCTCGGGGTTTGTAGCTTGATTAGGAGGCAATGTATAGACAGAGAAGAAACCCTTAGAGTGTCCGCTTAACCGATTTGTTGCTACCATCCTGATCCAGGCGTCCAGAGCATCCTCTCTGCCGTTGGATCTCCTCTGTTGCAGATAGTTGCGGAGATTTCGCAGCTCCATTAGGGTTCGTGCGTTATAAAAAACCTCAAGGTCCGGCTCCTCTTCCGGTTTTATCATTCCATCTGTTCCCTGTAAGTCCAGGGAGTCCAATCGCAAAGCAATGGCAGCTAGAGGTGGTGGGGAGATACGAGGTTCGGTGAGAATACGAGAGAGGGGGTTAAGGTCGTTACTGATGAATCTCCTTCCCGAGAGAGACGCCTGAATGACGGTAGTCCCCCTGCCCGAAAAAGGATCGTAAACGATATCTCCCGGTTGAGAGTAGCGATCGATAAACCAGGCAGGAAGCTCCGCCTTAAAGCATGCCCGATATGATATTTCGTGCAGAGAAGACATCTGGCGTTGCTTGGCTGTCCACATCTCCTCTTCGACGACAGGATATCCCGCAGGGTAGGACCAGGACACCAGCAGTTCACCTACCTTTAACATGGCAAAATGGAGGTATATAATGGCAATAAGTAAAGAAGAGTGTTCTAGTCTGTATCTCACTGCAACTGAGGCATTAGGAAATGCATATGCACCTTATTCAGGATTTTCTGTTGGCGTAGCCTTACTGACTTCGGAGGGAAAGGTATTTACAGGATGTAATGTTGAGAATGCCAGCTACAGTGCTGGCATGTGTGCAGAGCGTATCGCCCTCGGGAAAGCTGTATCAGAAGGGTATAGAGATTTCATAGCTATCGCGGTGGCCGGGTCATCTGGAGCACCTACACCATGCGGCATATGTCGCCAGGCTCTCTATGAGTTTGCTCCTGGCCTACTAGTTATCTGGGGCAGTTCAGGCAGTGATTTGCATTGCTTATCCCTTAACGGCCTACTTCCCGAAGCGTTCGGCCCTTTAGATCTTAAATAACTATAACTACTTTAGCAGATCTAAGGAGAGGGGGTTTCCTCTCCCTGATAAGTAGTATAGCTTATCTCACTTCCTACGACACTGCTAAAGACGATACAGTTGCCTCCCCGCATTTTGCTCTCCCTCAGAGCATACTCTGAACGGCGGATGCACCCTCCTACCCCATCAGCCTGTCTGAACTCGGACATCCCGACAGTCAGCTTTAGCCTAATATGACTACCATCACCGCTAAACTGATAACGCTCCACATTGCGTCGGCAGCGTCCAGCTACTACCAAAGCCCAGGTCATATCTGTCTCAGGCAGGAGCAGCATAAACTGGTCATCGCTCCACCGGGCAACAATGTCATATGTGCGGCAGGAGGTTGTCATAACCGCTGCTGCTTCTTTAATAATACGGTCACTGATCGCTTTACCATACTGCTCCTCCAGAGCTTCATAACCATCGAGGCTTCCAATGAGGACAGTATAGTTATGACCAGATCTTTGTGTACGTGCTGCTTCTTCCTGCAGTTTTCGCATCATATATCTTCTGCCGAATAATCCGGTTAGAGCATCTGCTTTGGAAAGGAACTCCAGTTCCTCGTTATGCTTTAAAACCAGCTCATAACGTTCGTTTAGGTCTAGATATGATTGTCGTAGCTCGGCATCGAAGTCCCAGAGGAGCATCTGTTTCATTACACGAGCTCCAGCTTCGCTCAGAGAGATATCCGTGTTTAAGATCTCGTCGAGTTCCATGCCCAGCATACTGATGAGGATTTCATCAGGCATCTCACCGGAAAGACAGATTAACTTGGCTTCAGTTCGTTCCCTGAGATCGCTGAGCAAAACTTGTATACCTTCTGCGATAGTAGTGGGATCAACTATGATGACCACAAAGGTTTGGTGTTGGTACATCTCCATAAGAGTCTCCTGGTCACCTCTCATTACGGTGATGCGATGACGTTCCAGCCACGAACATAACTCGACCTTCAATCGTTCAGCCAGACCAGAGCCATCATTTTCAAGAAGATAAACCGCTCTGGCAGTATCCCTCAGATTC
This sequence comes from Symbiobacteriaceae bacterium, assembly GCA_009783675.1. Lineage (GTDB taxonomy): Bacteria > Bacillota > JAAYKD01 > JAAYKD01 > WRDA01 > WRDA01. The sequence continues at coordinate 6,813 of WRDA01000037.1, forward strand.
ATTCTCTTACCTCCAGTGTCTAGATCTCCCAATTTCCCATTTTAGCTGTACGAACCTGTAGGATACCGTTATTACTGAAGAACTCCACAGTTCGACCGAAATCATCTCCGGTATCCTCGGCTACGATTGGAATCATCATAGAACGTAGGATATCTTTTGTCGCTTGTGTATTGCGCTTACCTATGTTTGCGGACTCGCTGACCACCTTGAACATCTGTGCTCCTCCGGCGATCTTTGCTTTCATCCTTATCCGTCGGGCACCTTTAATTTCCATTAGTCTCACCAGCTCTGCGGCTCCTGTATCAGCGAACTTCCTGATATTACTGTCAGCAGGACATTCTCTACTGGAAGGTAGCATAATATGAGCCATCCCTGCCAGTTTCAGTATAGGATCATACAGACAAATAGCGATACAGGATCCAAGAGCATAGGTTATGATACTGTCTGGCGCAGCTCCTACGCTTAAGTCGGAGATACCAATCGTAATCTTGTTCATCCTCTGATCATACCTCTAGCCCCAATGAACGCATGATTTTATTCAGGGACTCTAAAGTGGGGATGAGAAGGAGTCTGCTCTTAAGATACTGTTCCCCTTCCATGATATCCTCCTCGATATAGAGAGCATAGTCACCTATGGTCCCGAAAGCAACCGCCGGAACACTCATTATCGCTCCTGCCATATCGATGGATATTCCTGGAACATCCAGACCGATATTTAGATTAGTCAAAGCGGAGATAGCCGTTGAAAACGACCCGGCCATGATATTGCCTATTTCTCTTAAGGCGGAGAAGTCCATGTCGTCCATCTCATCATAGTTACTGATCTCACGCATCAGGAGTTGGCTGATTATCTGATGAGCGAAAGCCTGTTCCAGAACAAACATCATCATGCCTTCGATATCACCGGTCAGGTTACAAAGGATCCCGACCACCATGTTCTCTGGCCCGCCTAAAGCGTTGGTTATCTCGGGTATCGATGTAAGCCTCACGATAGGAGGTGCCATTTCAATGCGCTTACCCAGCATCATTGAAAGGGCAGTTGTAGCATTGCCTGCTCCGATATTACCGATTTCCCTAAGTACATCTAAATGTACATCGTTTATTTGTTCATAGCTTCCGATAGACATTTGGTCACATCCTTAGTAAAACAGTAGCTCAGTCGTCAGCGGAGTTAAATAAGTACGGTGGCCGATGGACACCTTTCTCGGTGACAATCGCGGTTATCAGTTGGCATGGAGTAATATCGAAAGCAGGGTTATAAACCGGCGTTCCGGGAGGCGCAAGTTCCACTTCGGCAAAATGAGTAACTTCCCTGGGGTCACGCTCTTCTATCTCAATCGAGGAACCACTGGTAGCGCTGGGGTCAATAGATGAGGATGGACAGAGTATATAGAATGGAATGTCATAATATGCTGCTAATATCGCCAAACCCTGAGTTCCTATCTTGTTTGCAGTATCACCATTGGCAGCCACACGATCAGCACCGACGAGAACAGCATCGACTCTGCCTTCGGACATGATCCGAGCAGCCATATTATCACATATCAAGGTCACAGGAATCCCTGCCTGCTGCAACTCCCAGGCTGTCAGGCGCGATCCCTGAAGCAGGGGTCTGGTTTCATCAACATAAACAGAATAGTCAGATCCTCGTTGGTGACCGAGATAGACAGGAGCCAAAGCGGTTCCATACTTTGAGGCGGCGAGAGAACCTGCATTACAATGTGTTAAGAAGCACTTTTTGCCGGTGAGTAGTTGCAATGCATGCTCACCTATTTGCACACACATGATCTCGTCCTCTTGTTGAATTGCTTCTGCCTCAGCGACGAGTGCAAATCTAAGTTGATCTGCAGAGGCGTTACTTAGTCGTAACTCCTCGAAAAGCTTCTGCATTCGTCTAACAGACCAGGAGAGGTTTACTGCTGTCGGCCTGGCGGAAATCAAATAGTCGCCTGCTTTATCTAAAGCAGATGCCTGCAGAAGAAGATCGCTCTCCAGTTGCAAGGCAAACATAACCAGCCCCCAGGCTGCCGCGATTCCGATTGCTGGTGCACCCCGAACCTGCAGAGTTTTAATAGCATGGTGAACCTGTTCTAAGCTTAGCAATTCGACGATGCGAAACTGTTTAGGCAGCAGACGCTGATCCAGAACTAGTAAAACACCTTTTAGGGTATCAAAACGAATATTAGATCTGTTCTCTTCCCTGATTGTGAACTCCTGCATAACTTTCAGGAGAGTAACCTGGCAAGGGATGCGAGATCAGTGTTACCCCCTGAAATGAGGCAGACGGTGACCAGATCAGGTTGTAACTTACCTGCCAGTGCAGCTGCATAGGTCGCAGCTCCCGATGGTTCGACAAAAAGCTTCCCCTGCTCGATCAGCAGGACTGTAGCCTGCAGGATTTCTTCCTCGCTGACTGTGACCAACTCATCGATGTACTCCTTTATCAAAGGATATGTCAGATTCCCTGCCTTGTTTGAACTTATACCATCTCCTACCGATGCCTGCCAGGTCGGTAGAGGATCCGGTTTGCCCTGTGCGAAAGCATAGGCCATTCGTGGGCACACCTCTGGTTCGACACCCACGATACGACCTCGATAGCCACTTCCTCTAAGAGCAGTTGCGACTCCCGCGCACAAGCCTCCACCGCCGATCTGCACCACTACTTGTTCTACCTCGGGGAGCTGCTCCAGGATCTCTAATCCGATCGTTCCCTGTCCAGCGATGACTGCAGCATCGTCATAAGCATGGACCATCACCATATTGCGTTCCTGTGCGATCTCCATAGCTCGTTGAATGCGTTCTGAC